>NZ_JAUBQX010000004.1:78999-96877 GCF_036701505.1 Microcoleus sp. Pol11C2 | reverse complement strand
TAGCAGCAGCTTATTCTAACAGAATCAGGGAAGATCGGGCGGAGAATATCGAAAGGGCGATCGCCTGTTATCAATTGGCTTTAGAAGTTTGCAAGCGCGCAGATTTTCCCCAAGAATGGGCAACGACTCAAAATAATTTAGCAGCAGCTTATTCTAACAGAATCAGGGAAGATCGGGCGGAGAATATCGAAAGGGCGATCGCCTGTTATCAATTGACTTTAGAAGTTTGCAAGCGCGCAGATTTTCCCCAAGAATGGGCAACGACTCAAAATAATTTAGCAGCAGCTTATTCTAACAGAATCAGGGAAGATCGGGCGGAGAATATAGAAAAGGCGATCGCCTGTTATCAATTGGCTTTAGAAGTTCTTACCCGCGCCGATTTTCCCCAACAATGGGCAGGGATTCAAAATAATTTAGCAGCAGCTTACTCTTTCAGAATCAGGGAAGATAAAGCCGAGAATATCGAAAGGGCGATCGCCTGTTGTCAATTGGCTTTAGAAGTTTGCACGCGCGCAGATTTTCCCCAAGAATGGGCAGGGATTCAACATAATTTAGCAGCAGCTTACTCTTTCAGAATCAGGGAAGACAAAGCCGAGAATATCAAAAGGGCGATCGACTGTTATCAATTGGCTTTAGAAGTTCATACCCCTACCACATTACCTCTTGACTGTCTTAACACAGCGCGAAACTTAGGCGATTTAGGATTTGCAGTAAACTTGTGGGAAACAGCCATATTCGGCTACGAAAAAGCCATCGAAGCAGTCGAACAAAGTCGCGAGTGGATCGCATCCGACAACCGCAAACGAGAAATCATCGAAGAAAATCTCGATGTGTACGAAAAAATGATGCAATCCTGCATCAACCACCAACAATATGACAAAGCCCTGCAAACAATCGAACGCAGCAAATCCCGCTACCTAGTCGAACTTTTCACCAACAGCGAAATCTATCCCAAAACAGCCACCGAAACCGAGAAACAGCAACTCCAAAACCTGCGCCGCCAAATCGCCGCCTCCCAACAATTCCTAGAAACAGAAACCCCATCTCCTCCCCCTCTTTCCCCCCCCCTTACCAAGGGGGGGCCGGGGGGGGTTCCCGAAGACTCTCCCTCACAACCCACAACCGAAACCCGCAGCCTCAGCCCCGAATATTTCCAACAAGAAAAAGCCAAATTAGAAACAACCTTACAGCAACTAACACAACTGCTAGAACAGATAAAACAGCGAGAACCAGAATTCTCCCTAACTCAAAAAATCGAACCCATCAACATCACCAAATTCCAACAAACCTTAGACACCAAAACAGCAATCATAGAATGGTACATCGGCAATAACTCCAACTCCGACGATAGCTGGGGCGGGTCGGCCTTCATCATCACCCGCGACAGCATAAAACCAGTGACATATACCACAACCGAAATAGCCGAATTAGAAACCTGGACAAACAACTATCTCTACGAATACCTCAACAAAAACACCAACAAAACCTGGCAAAACACCCTATCCCAAAAACTCGAAAAACTCTCAGAAATCCTGCGGCTAAACGAGATAATCGCCCACCTCCCCCCCAACTGCAAACAACTAATCCTAGTACCCCACCGCTACCTGCACTTATTCCCCCTCCACGCCCTACAACTCACCTCAGAAACCCGATTTAAACAAAAAACCAACTTTCGCGGCTACCTCCTCGACAGCTTCCCCGCCGGCGTGAAATACGCCCCCAGCTTGCAACTGCTGCAACTCGTAAAAAATCGCATCACCACCAGAAACTCCCCCCCACCAAATCAGCAACAACTATTCGCCCTCCAGAATCCCACCGAAGACTTATTCAACGCCGACATGGAAGTAGAAACCATCAAAACCAGATTTAATCCGCATCACGTTTTACTCAGAAAACAAGCCACAAAAACCGCCCTCGACGAAAACCGAGAAAACCTCTTAAACGCCAACTACCTGCACTTTTCCTGTCACGGCAGATTCAATTTTGACTATCCGCTGCTGTCATCCCTAGTCTTAGCCGATTCCCTGGAACCGCAAACCTCACCCCCGCCCCCAGAGTCAAATCAGCCCGAGGAAAAACAGCGCTATGTCACCCTACGCAGCGGCAGAAAAGCCATTCCAGAAAAATGCCTCACCCTGCGAGAAATCTTTGCCGAATTGCAGTTACCGCAGTGCAGTCTCGTCACACTTTCCGCCTGCGAAACCGGGTTAACCACATCAACCGCAATGACGGATGAATACATTGGTTTACCCAGCGGTTTTTTGTATGCGGGTAGCATGAATGTTGTCAGCAGTCTGTGGGTTGTCGCTGATTTTGCCACAGCAATTTTGATGATTAAACTTTATCAAGAATTGCAAACTCAAGTTTCAGTAGCCCTCGCTTTGAATGCGGCGCAAAACTGGATGCGCGCAGTCACGGAAAAAGATTTTCGTGTTTGGATGCAATCCTTAGGTTTAGATAAAAAATTGAGTCAAAAAGACCAATTGTGGTTAACTTCATTCACACCTGATGAATCACTATTTTCCGCCCCACAATATTGGGCTGCCTTCTGTGCTACTGGATATTAAGAGGAATCTCTTGAAATCGCTACTACACAAACGAAGTCTACTCCTAGCGGGCTAAGAGAAAGCATGGCGATTGAAAACAGATTTGGTATAATGTGAAGGCGAGTGTGATTACCCGAAAAAAAACAAGCCCGAAGTAATTGCAAAATCTGTGAGATGAGTTACGAAACCTAAAATTTTATCAAAGGGGAATTGTCCTGTGGAACCCGAACAAATTATCAATACTTTCCTGAACTGGCTGAACGAAAAACCGAGTATCTTTATTTCTGCATGGCGTGATTTACCTGAATTAGAAACACAAATAGCTGAATCTGCCGATGATGAATTATTCCCGATTGCCATGACTATCAGCAAGTGGTGTGCCAAACACGAACTGGGAAAGACTTTGAGAGATGCTATTGAGGCACAAAACTGTGTTGATAATGTAAGTGATGCACGGCAAGATATCCGTCCCAAGAAACCGAATTCAACGACAGGGCGGCCAACGACTAATATCACTAAAATTCTGCGCGACAGCATTCTAACTGCGTACAATCAACAACAAAATCCCAACCCAAAAAATAGTTCGGATACGAATAATGAACCAAAATAGCAAAATCCATGCTCCCAACGTTCATTTATTTGCCTTTCACCTCTGGGATGCCCTAGGTTTTGACTCAAATTCCCCTGTCAATTCTCAACAGCCAGCCCTAACTTCAAGCTCAAATTCCCCTGTCAATCCCGAACATTTGTGGCAAAAGTGCAACGAGATATTGAAAAATAATCTCAAAGTCGATGCGGAATTAAATTCTAGCAATTTATACAGCGCGAAAACAGCACCTCCGGGATGGCGCGTCAACCTGATTGTTGAAAATTCTGTAAATGACCTGGCTTTTCTGCCTTTCGAGAAGAATATTGAGCATCACGGCCAGCCGATTTTTCTCCAAGGATTTGCTCAACCGCAGCGGATTGATGACAGTTATGCTTTGGGATTTAACATTAGCATTCCCGAAAAAATTGACGGTATTAAAACATCTAATGTCGATGTTAGCATTTTTCAGGATTTGAATCCAGATAACTGCTTGCTGCCGAATTCTGTTAACAGTTATTTTGGTCAAACTCTGCTGCTTACAGCTTGGCTGAGTGCGGAACAAAACCAAGAAATGCGGCAAGATGAGAATTTTCTCAAAAGCTTGGCTCAACAGTGTCTGGAAAAGTTTATTTCCGATCCAAATTTGCCGACTTTTTACCGTCAAGGCGAGTTGTTCGGCAGTCCAATTTTGGAATATGGCAATCCGAATCAGCAGGCTTCGTACTGCCACATTCTGATCTGGTTTTTAAACAGTCCGGCAACAGATGAAATCTGGAATGCAGCCAGGTACAGCGATTTTATGGAGCTGTTTTTGTACAGAAATAAAATTATTCGTGCTTTTTGGGAAAGTCGCGCCTATTACCGCCAAATTCGCGAGGAATATGAAAAAATTGAACTGGATATTGACAATACTTTTAAGTATTTGCAGCGAGATAGATCTCAGCAGAGGCAATCGAAAGGTGCTGGTTTAAAGCAGAAGGAATTAGAATATCTCAAACGTCAGATGATTGAGATGCCGCCTCGGGCTGTGAAGTATGCCCGAATGCTGAGTGATTTGCAGTTTCTGGAAAATACGATCGCCATTAACGCCCAAAATTACCAGGATAAATTAAATCAAATAAGTCTTGACATCAAAGCAGCTAAAAAGTATAATGATAGTGATGCCGATTTAAGTTTCCTCGCAGCATTCAGTAAAGAAACTTGCCCGCAGTTTCAAAGGCAGATTCAAGCAGATTTAGGCTATTTCAAACACGGTTCCGGCTTGCTAGACCAAGCAACCGAGGCAATTCGAGCTATTGTGGCGATCGAAGAAGCTTATCGGAATGCCAAACTAGAGGTAACGATTCAAGCTGTCGGCTTTGGTTTGGGAGTAGCCGGAGTAGTGGCTGGCAGTTCTCCTTATTTGATTAAACAAGACCCGCCGAATCAAATTGTTGCTTTGCCTTTGCCTTTCCTGAAGGTGGGAATTAATTCTTTTGCCTTCGTATTGTTGATTAGTATCGGTGCCGGGGCTCTAGTTTGGGGTGTGGTTATGTTGAGTGCCAATTCCAAGAATCTACTAGGTAAGTTCAAGAATCTACTAAATAGAAATAAACAGTTGCCACCCCAATAATCCCGGTTCCGGGCGGGTAAATCACCCGCCCCAGAAAAAGATTGAGCTTAATATTGAGGTACAGATGGGTCTACTTCTTCACTCCAAGCAGTAATCCCGCCCTTAACATTAATCCCCTCAATTCCCGCTTCCTTCAAAATCCCCAAAGCCTTGGCAGAACGCCCGCCCATTTTGCAGTGTGCAATCAAGCGGTGGCCGTTCAACAATTCCTTGACCTTAGCGACACCTGCGCCCTGTTCGATATCCGGCAAAGGAACCAAAACCGACCCAGGAATTTGACAAATTTGATACTCGTTGGGATTGCGAACATCTAACAATACAAAATCCTTCGCACCGCTGTCGATTAACTGCTTAAGTTCCGTGACAGTCATCTCAGGAATTTGCGGTTGCTCTGTTTGTACTTTACTAAAGCCGCAGAATTCTTCGTAATCGATTAACTTTTCAATTACCGGGCGCACTGGATTCGGGCGCAATTTCAATTGCCGGAACGTCATATCTAAGGCATTGTAAAGCAACAATCTGCCGCTCAAAGTAGTGCCTTGACCCAAGATAATCTTGATAGCTTCCGTTGCTTGAATGCAGCCAATTACTCCAGGCAAAACGCCTAAAACGCCGCCTTCGGCACAAGAAGGAACCATCCCTGGCGGCGGGGGTTCGGGGTACAAATCTCGGTAATTCGGGCCGCCTTCGTAGTTGAAAACTGTTGCTTGCCCTTCAAATCGGAAGATAGAACCGTAGACGTTGGGCTTGTTTAAAAGCACGCAAACGTCGTTCATCAAATAGCGAGTCGGGAAGTTGTCCGTCCCGTCGATGATGATATCGTAAGGAGCGGCAATGTCGATCGCATTTTCCGAACTAACGCGAGTCTCGTACAAATCAACTTGACAAAAAGGATTAATTTCTAAAATCCGATTTTTACCCGACTCAATCTTCGGTTTCCCAACCCAAGAAGTGCCATGAATTATTTGTCGCTGCAAATTGGAATGGTCTACAACATCAAAGTCTACAATCCCAATGCGGCCAACACCTGCCGCTGCTAAATACAGCAGCAGCGGCGAACCGAGACCTCCCGTACCGATGCAGAGCACGCTGGCAGCTTTGAGACGCTTCTGCCCGTCCAATCCAACTTCTGGGAGGATGAGGTGGCGAGAGTAGCGTTCGTATTCTTGTTTGTTGAGCTGGATCTCATCCAGATTAGGATTTAGCATGATATTGTGTGTAGCGCAGATTTTGAATTATATCCTATCTGAATCTTTCGCCTTTTTACCTGTTTGTTATTTTTACTAATTATTTCTTAATCTCAGTCGGTTCCTGTACGAGAATTTCCTCTGCTTGAAAGTTCCCCTCTCCGTCAAGACTCCAACTGCGGAGGTCTTCTGAACAGCCTTGTCGGACTGACACAATAATATAAGAGTATTCGGCCCAGGCCAATGTCCGATCGCACTCTGAGGGCACTGCGGGACAATCCGTGTGAGAATGATATATACCGATAATATCCAGAGTGCGATCGCGCCCGTGTTTCATCGCGCGCAACATATCTTCGGGTCTAATAGCATATCTGCGTCTTTCTGTCAATCCTTTTTGTTCAGGCCAATTCTCCTGGGCCTCAGAACTCCAAGCATTGTCAGTCGGCCAAACTTCTACCAAAGTTTTAACACCGCCAGTAACTCGACCGAGCAACAAACCGCAGCATTCTTCAGGATAAGCGCTTTCGGCGTGGGTGCGGATGGATAAAATGTGAGATTCGGAAAGTGCGATCGGCTGCATAGGATTTTATAGTAGTTTTTTTTGTAAAGTGCGAGCGGGCTTTTTCTTTAACGAACCGCGAAGACGCGAAGGACACGTTCGGCGAAGGCGTTTCCGAAGGGTAGGAAGACAAGAGAAGGGAAGAGAAAGAACTCACAAAAGTAACCTAATTAATTACCTGCACTTAGATATCTAAACGTTAGATTTTTCCACTATTTCTCACTCCTATTCTCTGTGTCCTCTGCGCCCTCTGCGGTTCATAAAAAAGTTACTGTAGGGTGCGCCTGGTCGCGCACCTTACCCCTTAGTTAATGTAGCTATCTAGCCCTCAATTGCAATCAAGTTGCAATTAAGAGGGAGTTTGCTGCAATTCAGGTCGCTCATCTGGAACGATCGCACCTTCGACAGGACACACCTGCAAACAAATGCCGCAATCAATACAGGTATCAAAATCAATCCAAAACCAATCAGTACCCTTGACATTTTTGCCCGGGCCGGGATGAATGCAAGCAACCGGACAAGCGCCAACGCAATCAGCAATTCCCTCGCAAATATTCGTAACAATAGTGTGTGCCATAGTGTTCTCTCAAAAGATTTTAGTTAGATCGGGAATTAGCAATTAGCAATTGGCAAAACCTTCTCTCAATCAGCAGGATACATACTATCATATCCGGTGATTTTTAACCAATTACCAACTACTAATTACCAATTACCAATTAGCCTAATTTACCGTTTCAATTGTTGGCAATCCTTCGGCATTTACCCAAGCAATTTGAGCAATTCGTCGATCGCGCGCGTATTCCCGCGCCGCCTCCTCTGTCTCCCGACTCTCCAAATCTATTTCCACCCGAACTAGGTGAGTAGAGTCTCGGAGTTTGCGAGCGTAAGCAAACGCGGCGGCACTAGCTTCAGGAGTTTGAGCCACAACCAACCAGTCGCTAGCTGGCGTCTGGGTGGGCAATTGCCCCTCTGTCAGCAAAACTTGGTGCAAATCTTCAATATTCAGACAAAACCCGATGCCGGGGGAATTTTGCCCTTGGGGATCGAACAGTCCCAACAGTTGATCGTAGCGTCCCCCTTGTCCTAAAACTCGCTGTCCTGTCTTGCTGCTGCTGACAACTTCAAACACAATTCCAGTGTAGTAGTCAAAGGTTTGAATTAAACTCAAATCCAGGTGAATGTGGGATTTGAGATTGGGAATTTTTGACTGACATTGGTGCAGCAATTCGATCGCCGATTTGAGATTATTTAACGCGGCTTGCTGCGGCAAATCTAAATCCAGCTTGGCAACAATTGGCAACACCTCTTCTGGCCGGCCGCGCAAGTCAAATAACAGCAGAGCTCTTTCTCGCAATTCGGTTGACAGCGGCAAAGTTTCCAAGGCAATTCGATCGAGATTGGCGATCGCCCCCCGAACTTTCTGGCGCACGTTTGGCGGAAACGATTCCAGCAATGTTGCAGTCAAGCCCGCTTCTCCCAAAACCAAATGCCACTCATCAATTTCCAAGCTCTGCAAGCACTCAGACAGCAGCAGCAGCACTTCCGCATCCGCAACCGCCCCCCCCGCGCCCAGCAGTTCTACCCCAGCTTGATAGAACTCCTGTTGCCCGCCTGAGCCAGTATCAGGGCCTTTGCGGAACACGTTAGCGTTGTAGTAGAGGCGCTGAGGCTGCCAGCGAGTCCCGGCCATCCGCATTGCAGCCGCCCGGGCGATCGAAGCTGTCAATTCCGGCCGCAAACCAAGTTCTCCATCCTCGGCGTCTTGCAGTTGAATTAAGGTCGATCGGTCGATCGCACCCCCAGCCATCAAAGTCTCCAGCCTTTCTAGAGTAGAGGTAATAATCCGGTGATAGCCCCAGCGGTGAAAAACCTGCTGTAAGCGCCGTTCGATCGAAATTTTTTGAGCAACGTCAAGGGGCAATAAATCTCTTGCACCGGATGGGGGTTGGTGAACCATATCAATTTTAGATTTTAGACTTTAGATTTTAGATTGGGCCCAGAAGCTTAGCTTTATGGACGGTGTTAAAGTCGAACCAGGCAAGCTTAACATTCGACTTTAACAAATTAAGGTGTCATATCAATTTTAGATTTTAGATTTTAGATTTTAGATTGGGCTTAGAAGCTTAGCTTTAGGGGAAGCTGTTAAAGTCGAATCAGGCAAGCTTAACCTTCGACTTTAACAAATTAAGGCGTGATAGCGTTTTGGTTTGCATGGGAATAATCATTTTCCCCGTCAGTGCGATCGTCCCGCTCTTTCTGGATCACCCGCGATCGCGGGACGCTCATACTGACGGTATAATTCCGACTGCGATCGGATGTAAGCTCACCCAGTCTTGATTGTTTTGAGCGAGATCACTTCACTGCTGACCAGTTTACCAATTTCTAAATATTCCTGACTCACAACTCACAACTTCTCACTTCTTCTTCCCGCCAAACAAACTTGCAAAAAATCCCGGTTTGTCGTCACCTTTTTTTGCCTTTGCGGAAGTTTGTTCCAGCTTTTTCTTAACCTCCAAAGCCGTCGGTTCTTCAGGATTTGATGCCAAAGCTTTGTTCATCTCAAGTTTCGCCATTGTGGCTTGATTTTGTTCAAGGTAACACATTGCTAACATAGCGTGAGCCTTACTGTGTTTTGGATCGCGCTTCAGCGCTTCCCTCAACTCCAAACTTGCTTTAGCGTAATTTTTGCTGTCCATAAATCCTTTAGCTCGGCGGCAATAGGCTTCGGTCTGTGAGTCTGGGGGTTCGACTTTAGGCGGAGGAGGCGGCGTGGGATTTACGGTGGCTGTTTTTTCTGCTGCTGTTTTTTCTGCTGCTGTTTTTTCTGTGCTAGTTGTGGTTGTGGCTTTTGCAGATGAACCGGGTGCAACCGCACCACCGCCACCGCCAAGGCGCTCTTTTCGCAGCAGGTAAACCATATTAAGTTCGCTAATTTGATCGATCGCCTCTTGCGTTTCCTTAACTGATTCGTACTGCTTGAGAGCGAGTTTGCTAACTGCTGTTTTGTAAGCTTCTTCCCAATTTTGAGCGGTAGCTAACTGTTTGGCTGCTTCGCTTTCAATTTGCATTTTCGCCTGTTCTTTAACGACGCGCTTGCCGATGGCTGCTAATAGCAGGCTGTATTCTTTGCGATCGCTTTCCTTGGAAAATTTGTTGTAGGCCGGATTGACTACTTTTGACAAAAATTGGTTAGCCCAATCTTTATCGGCTTGGCTTTCAAAAGAGCAAGTATCCGAATGCAAGCGGCGGGCGATTTTCATGTAGCGCTTGCGGATGTCGTTAAACTCGGCGTCTAAGGGAATTCCCAAAATTGCGTGCTGATCCGTAAAGTCATACTTGAACAGCCCTTTTGTCATTTCAAAAGACATAACTTTTACTCTTCCTTTCCTGGCTTTTCACTATTCTTTAATGTAGCTTGAGTCAAGGGGTTGTGACCCCCGTACTACCCCCGATCTATTGCTGGGGGGCGCTACTTCCAAGAAGATAAGGGAGGAACCGACTGCAGTGCGCCACTTAGTTCGGCGTGTATTTTGCCGTTCGTGGCCAAAATCCGACCCGAGTTCATCTCAAAGGCACTGCCGTCATAAGCTGTAATTTGACCTCCGGCTTCGGAGACGATGACTACACCGGCGGCTACGTCCCAAGGGGCGAGTCCCCGTTCCCAATATCCGTCCGATCGCCCCATCGCCAGGTGTGCCAGGTCTAGGGATGCCGAACCGCTGCGCCGCACGCCTTGGGTGAGGTGGGTGAGGTGACAGAATTCGGCATAGTTATTGTCTGCTGTTTCGCGCCGATCGTATGCAAAGCCACTGACTAGCAAGCTGGTTCTCAATTCTGAAATTTGGGAAACTGCGATCGGTTTCCGGTTGCAGGTTGCTCCCAATCCTTTGCCTGCCCGAAACAATTCATTATGAAAAGGGTCGTAAATTACTCCAATTTGTGGTACGCCGTCGATTAAAACTCCGATCGACACGGCCCAAAAAGGATATTGGTGAGCATAATTGGTTGTGCCGTCCAAAGGGTCGATCGCCCACAGGTATTTGCTAGTTGCATCCCCTAATTTGCCGGATTCTTCGGCGAGGATGGCGTGGTCGGGTACGTGGCGGCCGAGAATTTCTAAGATGACGGCTTCTGAGGCTTTGTCGGCTTCTGTTACTAAATCGCCCGATCGCCCTTTTTCTTGAATTTTTTCTAATTTTCCGCAGAAAGATTGCAGGACGGAACCGGCGGCTAGGGCTGCTTCGGTGGCTATTTCTAAGAAGTTTTGCAGTTGATTGTCTGTCATTAGGAATTGGGAATTGGGAATTGGGAATTGGGAATTGCTTCCAATGACAACTGTCAACTGCCAACTGTCAACTGTCAACTGTCAACTGCCAACGGTCAACTGTCAACTGTCAACTGACTATTTCCGATTTTGCTGGCGAAATTCTGCGGGAGTTTGGCGCAAAGCTCGTTCTGGATTCCACAGACCTTTACCCATGAGTCTCGCCCATTCTTGAGCGTTGATGAGTCGCTGCTGGTATTTGGTGTTGGGCGATCGCACTGAGGCCAGGGCATAACCTTCTTTGACTAGCTGTTCGTTGAGCAAATTTTTATCTTGCCACAAGTAGGCTAGTTTGCGATCGAACTGGTCTTTCTCTTCGATGTCTGATTCTAACAATACCTGTTTTCCCCTAGTTAGCTGTTCTAGTCTTTGTTTGGCTGCTTCTCCCCAAGGCTGCTGTTTTAAATCCGGTGCATCAATACCAATCAGCCTGATTTGTTCTAATAAGGCTATTTTGTCGGCTGTACTGATAACTTCGATTGTTTGCCCGCTGATGGCCCTTTCTACTTTGGCGATCGTACCTTGGGGCATTTCTGGTTTTTGGCAGCTAGCTAGCAACAGACACAGGGCGATCGCAAATAACCGATAAAGCATGGATAATTGGTGATTGATAATTTATCAAGTTGCCTCACTCTTCATCCAACGGCAAACCTGCTTTAACTTTACCTTTGCCGAAGTAACGACCGAATTGCAGTTCGTACACTTCGTCTTCGTCTTGCGTCTCTACCTCGATGTTGGAACGGGGATAGCTGACGCACAGCAGGGCATAACCTTCTTTTTGCAGTTCCACAGAAAGCCCCATTGCTTCTGGCTGGTGCAGTTCCCCCGAATTGACGCGCACCGCGCAGGCGGTACAAGCGCCGTTGCGGCAGGAAAAGGGCAATTCTACTCCTTGGTTTTCGGCGCTTTGGAGGATGTAGCGGTCTTCGGGTACTCGCACGGTGTGGCGATCGCCTGTCTGTCTGTTATGAATTTTAATTGTGTAAGAGTTAGTCATGGAATTTTAGATTTTAGATTATGGAATTATGGAATTGAGGTTTGGGAGGCAAAATCCTTTAGCTGGGTGGGTTTGCGATACAGGGAGGAGAATCCGGCCAGCCGGTTTGACACCCTACCCATAGTGACATCCTCCCGATGCTGACTCTACGAGTACAGTGCGGGCTTCCCAAGATCGCTCTTGGATATTCCTGCCCCACGCCACTTATCTAGGTCATAGACCCCCGACAGACCGACTTGACAGGCTGTTTCCGTTCCCCAGAGTCCCTGGGCTACTATACTTTCTAGTCCACGATGCAAAACCATCTCTGCTGCTGCATGATCTCGATGAGTCCGATAATTACACTCGGGACAACGATGCTCTCTAACCTCCAGCCCCTTACTGACGGTTGCAAGGCAAGCTGGGCAGGTTTGGCTAGTACCGTTGGGGTTGACTTTAGCAAAGTACACCCCACGCTTCCAACAAACCCATTCTGTTAAAGAGAGAAACTGTCCGAAAGCAGCATCAACACAGTCTTTACGCAGCATCCCCCTCGTCAACCCTTTGACATTGAGGTCTTCGGCAAAGATGGTTTGCGCTTGATCGCAAAGTTTATGCGCCGTTTTCAGATGAAAGTCTTTGCGACGATTAGCAATCCGATGGTGCATTCTAGCGACTTTGATTTGCGCCTTCTCCCAGTTTTTAGAACCCTTCTGTTTTTTAGTCGCAGAGCGTTGCAGCAATTTCAGCTTGCGTTGCATCGACTTGAAAAACTTAGGGCGTTCGTGGAAGCTGCCATCGGACACGCTCAAGAATCGCTCCAATCCCAAATCAATACCAATGGCACGACCATGAGATTGAGCATCTGGAACCGACACACTTGATTCAATCGTGACCACAACATACCACTGGGTTCCCCGAACTTTAGACAACACCCGTACCTGTTTGACCACAAAACCATCAGGAATGGGGCGATGCAAGTTGATGGGCACTTCGCCAATCTTCGGCAACTTGACATTGAAACCCTTGATGGGGTTGTCTTTGAATTGAGGAAACACAAAGGATTTGAATTGACCGTATTTCTTGAAGCGCGGAAACCCATTTCCACGCTTCAAGAAAGCTTCCCAGGTGTCATGCAATCTCCGAATCGTGGTTTGCAGCACTTGAGAATGAACTTTGCCCAGATGCAGGAATTCCTTTTTTGCCTTGGGCAAGTTGTTTTGCTGACGATGGTAGGACGGAAACGGCTCCGAAGCAGGAATGATGTATTCCTTCTCCAAGGAGCATCTATCCACCCGGCACAAGCGCGAAGCAATCCAGTCTTTGAGTTGGCGCAAAGCGTAGTTGTAAACGCCTCGGCACGTCTCAAGCCATTCGAGCATTTCAGTCTGCTGAATCGCATCTGGATAGATTCGGTAGGTGTAGTTCATTGTCAGCATAACTATAGTTTACCACCACTGGTTGCTGATGGTAAATGGTTGTTTTACTTACTAATTGGCTGTTTTTTCCATCTACCCTTCTCGATCGCTGTCGCCCATTGGTCAGGGGAGTGTGGTCACCAACCCTGCTTTCATCCCGACGCTGATCCGAAGCTGATAGAGCGCTGGACTTCCGGCGAAAAAGTTAAACAGCAAATTTATGCCGTTACCCCTTCCCAAATCAGATTTGTTCTGCTAAGATAGTTTAGCTGTGGCTAAATGAATTAATTTAGCCCTGGAGAGGTGGCCGAGCGGTTGAAGGCGCACGCCTGGAAAGTGTGTTTAGGGCAACTTAACGAGGGTTCGAATCCCTCCCTCTCCGTTAAACAAGCTGTTTAGGCAAAAAAAACAGCTTGCAAACAAAATCTCTGATATGAGATAAATACTTTGATTAGAGCGAGAGCCCTTGAATTCTTTTAGAAAAATCAAGGGCTCTCGCTTTTATATTTTTGAGCGTAAATTACGGGCGATCGTGTCGAGAATAAACGCCCACATCTAATGCCAATAGTATAAAACCATAGTGACGCTCCTACACCAATCGCCACCGTTTGCAGCCAAGCGTCCCTTTCTGCTGGATCAATTGCTGTTTGAATATCAATTAGGGAATTTTAGATTTTAAATTTTAGATTTTAGATTGAGGTAATTTATATCGAACTTAGCATCAGTGAGATTTGCGCCTCTGAAGGAAGTACCCTCAGCATTTCCAATCTCTCGAACAATAGCCGAGAAAGACACAAACGCCAACCAAAGATACAGCAGCGACAGCAAACCGAAACACATACCCCAAAACAGTTTGTGAGTGCTCAGAAAAGCGCTAGCCGTTGCACTGAACAAAAAAGCCGCTGCGTAAGTCGCCACACTTCCAGCCGATGCGATCGCCACCTGTGCAAATTGGCTACGAATCCGCCAACTCACAAAAAACATTAACACCCCGCCGATCGCCATTCCAGCAATAGCAGCCTGGGAATTATTATTAGTTGCAGTGCCAGCATAAAAAAATCCCAACAAAGCTCCTGATAGAATAGCAGAAATTGTTCGTGCCAATCTACCCGCTTTTGAAGTTTTTGGCTGTTTGCTGGCGATCGCCGAAGCGAAACCAGCAGCGCTCAAAACTCCGTACAGCAACAGAACAAAAGGCCAACTGCGAGAGTCCGGTAGTTGTCCTTGAGCTCCCAAAATCAGTCGAGTCAGAACATCGCCCACAACCAAACAAATCGCGATCGCCCCAGCACTCAAAACAGCAATCTGTCGCCGAGAAAGCCCAATTTTCGCACCGATAAAATTCGCACCCGCTAACTGAGCATTTGTAAAATTGCAGCCTCGAACATCCGCACCGCTGAAATCAGCACCGTTAAGAACTTGTCCTTGGAACGATCGATTTCGTAAAATTTGATTGCTAAAATTATTGGAACCCGAATACTTCACATTAGTACAGGATGCTTGAAAATATATAAACCTGTCAGTGTTCCCGTCCCCCATCTCAAATCTAAAATGGTATGACTTATCGACCCACGATCAAACAAATTTGGCATATTCTCGGTCTCGGAATATTGCTCGCACCAATACTACTTTACAACATTCCCTACTTTTTGCGTCCCCAACAAACAAACGAAGCCCGATCGCTATTTCAGGGAATAGCCTACCGCAAGGAATTTCGGACTAATCCGCGTCCCACCCTAATTCACATTGTTAGCATCGACCTAAAAGCGCCGGGAATAGGAATTTTTGTCACTCCCGGAAACCCAACACCCGATTTAACAGAAACCAATGCCCGCACGGCTACTGAATTCCTGAAAGAATTTAAATTGCAATTAGCAGTCAACGGCAATTTTTTTTATCCCTGCATCGAGCAAGCACCTTGGAATTACTATCCTCGCAGTGGCGATCGAGTAAATAATGTCGGACACGCCATTGCCAAAAGCCAAGCTTATTCTCAACCAGACCTAGCCTTTCCAGCCCTTTGTTTTGATGCCAAAAACCGCGCTCAAATAATCGAAAACGGCACTTGTCCTGCGGGAACAGCCTATGCAGTTGCCGGAGATACTTTGCTGGTTAAAAATGGCAAAACAGTAGCACAAAGTCAGGAAGAACGCAAACAGGATAAACCATATCCCCGTGCAGTCGCGGCGATCGACAAAACAGGCGACAAGTTGTGGTTAATTCTGGTAGACGGCAAGCAGAGGCTTTACAGTGAAGGGCTAAAATTGAGCGAAATAACTGAGATTTCGATGCAGTTGGGAGCCGAGACAGTGCTAAATTTAGATGGCGGCGGGTCGGTAACTTTTGCAGTAGCATTGCCGTCTGGATCGAAACTGTTGAATGCTCCGATTCAGAATAAAATCCCCATGCAGGAACGTCCAATTTCCAATCATTTAGGATTTTATGCGCGGGATAATTAGGGTTTTAAATTGCGCTGTTATCTCAGAAAAATGGGGTTAAAAATGATTTTATTGTACACTGCGCCCAAGCCACTGCCTGTAAAAAATCGGCTGTTAAAACCTATTTATAAAAATAAATTATGCCTTCGCATACTCAAATAAATAGGGAAATGATTGCCTTCATTTCTAATACAAAAATTCGCTTAAATACCCATAAAATTTCTTATTCAGCAGTGAATTTTTTTTAATCTGCCCAAAATCCAGGAATAATTGCTAAAATTGTAAAAAAACGTAACAAAAATATATAATTGGCTTATGAAAATTAGCGAAATCCAAGCAGCGCTGCAAAGTTCGGATTCTCAAGAGAGGCTGCGGGGGGTAACGGCTCTGAGAAAGTGCGATTCTGCGGTGGCGCTACCGATGTTGCTGAGCAAAGTGGACGATCGCGAGTTTATGGTACGATCGTTCGTGGCGATGGGATTGCGACAGATTCAAACTGCGGAAGCTTTTGCGGCGCTGTTAAAAATGATGCAGTTCGATCGCGATCCTAACGTGCGAGCAGAAGCCGCTAACTCTTTGTCAAGGTTCGGAAGCGAGGCAATTTCTCATTTAGTCGAAGCTTTTCGCCGCGATGATAATTGGCTCGTCCGCCGCAGTATCATGGCTCCGCTGTACGAAATGCAGTGCCCTGATGCAGTATTTGAAATTTGTGCGATAGGTCTGGGCGGCGAAGATTTACCTGTTCAGGAAGCAGCAATTGACGGATTTGGTGTGCTGGCAAATACCCAGAAACAAGAAGAGGCATTGCAGCAATTATTACCTCTAGTAAGTTCCGATTACTGGGGAATTCGGCTGCGAGTTGCTCGCGCGCTGAGCAAATTTGACAATCCTCAAGCTCGCGCTGCTGTCAGCTATTTGGCAAAAGATCGAGATCATCGGGTTGCAGGTGGGACTTTGGAAGCTTCGCTGTAAAACAAGGGCTTACAACCTCAAGCAGACCTTAAACTCTTAAACCCCCCCTAGATTAGCCCCATCGCCGTCCCAATATTACGGATTGTTACTTTGTTTCTAATAAACGAGACAGGGGCGATTGGTATGCTTGACGCTCGCTCTTAGTTTTGCCATCTGAGTTAATTCGCCATGTACCAGCCTTTTTGGGAATACCTAGAGCAATAGCTGTTTCAAAGGTTTGATTTGCAAAGTCGGCCTATTCCTTCGGCGTTGGAAGTTAATGTCAGCCGCGGCAAAACCTCCGCTACTATCGGCAGTTGGTGTTACGACTGTCGGCAATTACGGAAAATCCGCTACACTTACATCGATGTGGGTGAATCTGCTCAACTTTTTAATGGCGTGATTTATCCGACTCACAATTACGATTTGCCGCTGTTGGGAATTCACCTCTTGTCTTTGGGCAAGAAGAAAATTTTGGTGATTCTCGACTTTCAGCCGCTATTTAGAGATGAGGCTTATATAGCAAAATACTTTCTGGTGGCTTATTTGGATTTGGTCGATCGCGCCGAACCGGTGAAATCGGGCGCAAAGTTAGATAGTATCTAACAAGCTCAACTGTTATATCTGCGGTATCGTGCCGAAAAAAAACCGTGCGAGGGAATCTTCACGGGGTTCTACGGCGAGGAATCGACCGAAGGGTATATTCACGAATTTTTGTTCAATTGGGAACAGAAGCTGGCACAATTGGTAAGTAACAAGAATTAATTTTAATAGAAACTTCAGCCACTACACTTATTAGTGTAGGTTGGCATGAGGAAAATGCCAATGGTCAAAAAAAATCGCAATGTAGTTAGTTCCAATTCAGAAAGTAAAGTCAAAGTCGGACTTTCGCTGACTTCTTCTAGTGCCGATCGATTAAACGTGATCGCTCGCAAGCTCGGAATATCAAGGTCAGAACTCCTAGAACGCTTGGCACAAGGCGCTCTGGATATTTCTAAGGACAAGACGGAAGTTACTGTCACTTGGAAAAAAGGTGAAGAAACGGAGGTAGATGCCCCCGACTTGCAAGGGGAAACAGCCGAAGAAAGCGAAATTAATGAGGCTGTAACGCCAGAAACTCTATCGGACTCGGTGAGTGTAAAGCCAAATCCGCTGCAAGAAAGTTACGAAAGTTTACAGCAGCAGTTGACTGAACGCGAAAGTTTGATCGCTTCTTTGCAGCAGCAATTAGCTACCGAAAAGCAAAATCTCGAAAGCCAATTGCAAGAAACAGTAGCC
>NZ_JAUBQX010000004.1:0-78899 GCF_036701505.1 Microcoleus sp. Pol11C2 | reverse complement strand
AAGTCAAGTTACGAAAGTTTACAGCAGCAGTTGAGTGAACGCGAAAGTTCGCTCGCTTCTTTGCAGCAGCAATTGGCTACTGAAAAGCAAAATCTCGAAAGCCAGTTGCAGGAAACAGTAGCCAAGTCAAGTTACGAAAGTTTACAGCAGCAGTTGAGTGAACGCGAAAGTTCGCTCGCTTCTTTGCAGCAGCAATTGGCCGAAAGAGAACACCGGGAACACGAGTTTCAGCAACAGCTAGGCGAAAAATCCAGTGCTCTGGAATCTCTGCAGCAACAGCTAGGCGAAAAAGAACACCGGGAACACGAGTTTCAGCAACAGCTAGGCGAAAAATCCAGTGCTCTGGAATCTTTGCAGCAACAGCTAGGCGAAAAATCCAGTGCTCTGGAATCTTTGCAGCAACAGCTAGGCGAAAAATCCAGTGCTCTGGAATCTTTGCAGCAGCAATTGGCCGAAAGAGAACACCGGGAACACGAGTTTCAGCAACAGCTAGGCGAAAAATCCAGTGCTCTGGAATCTTTGCAGCAACAGCTAGGCGAAAAATCGAGTGCTCTGGAATCTTTGCAGCAACAGCTAGGCGAAAGAGAACACAGGGAACACGAGTTTCAGCAACAGCTAGGCGAAAAATCCAGTGCTTTGGAATCTTTGCAGCAGCAACTAGGCGAAAAATCGAGTGCTCTGGAATCTTTGCAGCAGCAATTCGCCACCGAAAAGCAAAATCTCGAAAGCCAATTCCAGGAAACCGTGTTGAAGTCGAGTTACGAATCTTTGCAGCACGAGTTAGCAGAAAAGTCAAGTGCGATCGGCGACTTCCAAGTTAAACTGACCAAGTTGCAATATCTGGAAAATGAATTGAGCCAGAGTGCGGCGATACAGCGAAATTACGACGCTTTGCAGCAACAGTCTCAAGAACAGCTAAGAACCATCAAAGCTTTACGGGAACAGCTAGCTCAAATGCAGGCTGTGGCGGGGATTGGCGAAGCTTATCTCAACAAGTGGCGGCGTCCCTGATTCTCCCATCGGCTACTCCAAAAACTCCGGTTGCTTTGGGCGATCCGGCTGCACCTTACGCCTGAAATGTCCTGTCAACTCGGACTCCTTCCTCTTGTAGCGATAGATTTAAAACTGTCGCCACAAGAGCTTTTTATTGCCAAATATGAGCATACTATTAAGAAATATTACAATAAATAAATTATGAGAGGCGATCGCACCCCTTTTGGCAAATCCAATCCAGCAGACACTAAGGGCCGCGTCACGGTAATTGGAGGCGGAATCGGCGGGCTGACAGCAGCCGCCCTGCTAGCCCGCAGAGGAAACAAAGTGCTAGTCTTAGACCAGGCGATCGTCCCCGGAGGATGCGCTTCCACCTTCAAACGCAAAGGCTTTACCTTCGATGTCGGCGCCACGCAGGTTGCAGGATTGGAACCCGGAGGTATTCACCACCGAATTTTCTCAGAATTAGACATAGAACTTCCTGCAGCCACACCCTGCGATCCCGCTTGTGCGGTGTTTTTGCCGGGAGAAACCGCACCGATTAGCGTATGGCGAGATCCGCAAAAGTGGCAGGAAGAAAGGCAGCGGCAGTTTCCTGGAAGCGAAGCTTTTTGGCAATTATTGTCTGCATTGTTCAAAGCTAGCTGGAAATTTCAAGGGCGCGATCCAGTTTTACCGCCCAGAAACTTATGGGATTTCTGGCAATTAATTCAAGCTGTTCGCCCCGATACTTTAATTACTTTGCCTTTCACTTTTATGACAGTGGAAGATGCTTTGCGGCTTTGTGGGTTGGGCGACAATTTGCGCTTGAAAACTTTTCTGGATTTGCAGTTAAAATTGTATTCTCAAGTCGATACCGAAGAAACGGCGCTACTTTACGCAGCTACGGCTTTAGGAGTTTCGCAAGAGCCGCAGGGATTGTATCATCTACAAGGAAGTATGCAGGTATTGAGCGATCGACTTGTAGAGGCGATCGAACGAGATGGTGGCAAAGTCTTATTGCGACACACAGTTGAAAGTATTGTCAGCGCCAACGGCAAAGCCACCGGTACAGTGATTCGCAATCAAAAAACCGGGGAAGTTTGGACAGAAACAGCCGATCGCATTGTTGCCAACGTGACCGCGCAAAATCTAGTAAAATTGTTGTCAGGCGACCCGATTGTCGGAAATTCAACAGATAATTTATCGGTTAAATCAGAGACTTCAGAGACAACAAATCAACTCCCAAATCAAATGGCAGGCTACAAATATCGAGTAGATAAATTGCCGCCCGCATCCGGTGCATTTGTCATCTATTTGGGAGTGCAGGAAAGCGCAATTCCGGCCAATTGTCCGCCGCACCTTCAGTTTCTCTACGATTACGACGGCGAGATTGGGGAGAATAATTCATTATTTGTTTCTGTTAGCCATCCGGGTGATGGCCGAGCACCGAAGGGCATGGCGACAATTATCGCTTCCTCATTTACTGATACTCGAATGTGGTGGAATTCGGTTGATTATGAAGGATTAAAGCAAAAATATACCGCAGGGGCGATCGCGCGTTTGAGCGAATATTTCAATTTGACGCCAGAGTCGATCGTACACCAAGAAGCCGCCACACCCCGCACCTTTGCCCGCTACACAGCGAGAGATAGAGGCGTTGTGGGTGGCATCGGTCAGCGAATACCCACCTTCGGGCCATTCGGATTTGCCAACCGCACACCAATTAAAAATTTGTGGTTAGTAGGTGACTCCACCCATCCCGGAGAAGGCACTGCCGGTGTTTCCTATTCTGCTTTAACAGTAGTGCGACAAATGGAGGCCGCCTCTAAAATCTAAGAGGACACGGCAATGCCGTTTCCCTACCCCAAAAATAATTAATCGCGCGACAGATGTAACTATCGCGCGATTAATTTTAGGGAATAGTCAACCATCATTCCGGTGTCACCGGAATTGATATCAACTACATTCTCTGACTACTTGATAGAAATTTTTGCGCCCACAGCTTCAAGCTGTTTCTTCATTTCTTCAGCAGCTTCCTTAGCAATAGCTTCCTTAACTGCTTTCGGTGCGGCTTCTACCAAATCTTTTGCTTCCTTCAGGCCCAGACCGGTAATTGCGCGGACTTCCTTCAGAATGGCGATTTTCTTGTCAGCAGGAACTTCTTCCAGCATGACAGTAAATTCGGTTTGCTCTTCTACGGGTTCAGCAGCGGCTCCACCACCTGTACCGGGCATCATCATCATGCCGCCGACAGGAGCAGCAGCGCTGACGCCGAAAGCTTCTTCAATTTGCTTGACCAATTCAGAAGCTTCGAGCAAAGTCAGAGACTTAAGTTTTTCCAAGATTTCATCAGTTGCAGTAGACATTCGTTAAACTCCTAGTTCGATTGTAGGTTTGGGATTTGGGATTTGAGATTTGCTCATTCATCATTAGTTTTTCGTCTCCTGTCTTCTATCTATTGCTAAATACTAATGACTGAGGACTAATGACTAATTACTAATGACTTACACAGAGGCGCTTTCTGCTTCTGCTTCTGCTTCTGGTTGCGCTTCTGCTTGTGCTTCTGCTGCTACTTCTGCTGAACCGCCGTCTTTTTCAGCATAAGCTTTAAGACCGCGAGCGATCGAAGTAGGAACTTGATTGATACCCACAGCCAACTTGGTTGCGACACCGTTGATAGCGCCAGCAATTTGAGCCATGAGTTGTTCTTTCGACGGCAGATCGGCTAATGCTTTAACATCAGCTTCTTTCAGTACCCGTCCTTCCATTACGCCGCCGCGAAGTTCTGTCTTCTTAGAGACTTTTTGGAATTCTTGGTAAGCTTTAATCGCGCCGCCAATATCTTCTTGCACGAACAGAAAAGCCGACGTACCAGTCAGCAATTCCTGTATCGGCTGCCAGGTTTCGTTGCCTTCAACAGCAATTCGCATCAGCGTGTTTTTTGCCACTTGGCAACTGCTGCCTTTCGGACGCAAACGCCGACGCAAATCTGTGATTTCAGCAACAGTTAAGCCCGTGTAGTCAATCACGAGCGCCAGTTGAGATTCGCTCAAGGTTTGCTTGAGGTCTGCAATAATCTCATTTTTTACTGCTAAACTTTTGCCCATACTTATTTCACCTCCTTTTAGGATCGAAAATTGCCCGTCAAAAACCCCGACCTTCGAGCCGGGGCAGAGAATTAAAAATTAACAAGTCAGAATTAAAAAATAGAAATTTTCTAATCTTTGAGTCTTGAGTTTTTATTTCTTCAGCCTCGGCAGGAAATTAAGCGATCGGCACCTGCGGTCTTCAGCTTATTGATTTTTGATTAGGCTATCACCAGAAGGCAGACATTAGCAGGGGTCTGGCGTAAGTCTTGTAAGAGATTTACACAGACAGCCGAAGCTGTCTTTTACCTTCTGCCTTCTGCTTAATTCTTTCTACGCAGCATCAAGTTTGGTATCGCGCAGGGCACTGATATCGACTTCGATAGACGGGCCCATTGTTGCGGATACGTACAAACTGCGCCAGTAGCGACCTTTAGCACCAGAAGGACGGTTGCGGTCAACAGTTTCTTGCAAAGCATGAAGGTTGACGAGCAAATCTTCCGCTGAGAAAGCTGCCTTGCCAAACATAACATGAACGATGCCCGTTCGATCGGCACGGAATTCTAGTTTACCACCTTTAAACTCGTTGATCGCCTGAGCAATGTCAGTCGTCACCGTGCCACCTTTCGGAGAAGGCATCAAACCGCGCGGGCCCAACAACCGACCCAATTTTGCCACCAACGGCATCACGTCTGGGGTAGCAATCAGGCAATCGAAGTCCATCATGCCCTTCTGAATTTCATCGATCAACTCTTCAGAACCAGCAATATCCGCGCCGGCATTCAGAGCTTCTTTAACTTTTTCGCCCTTAGCAATCACCGCAATTCTGACTACTTGACCAGTTCCTTTTGGTAGCGATACAGTTGTCCGCAACTGTTGGTCAGTATATTTCGGGTCAATTCCCAAACGGATGTGAGCTTCAGCAGCTTCGCCAAACTTAGCGGTTGCTGTTTCTTTCAAAAGTTGCAGAGCTTCCAGCGGTAGATAAGGTCTGTCTTCAACTTTCTTTTGAAGTTCTTGCAGTCTTCGCGATACTTTCTTTGCCATTGTTATCTCCTGGGGTCAGTTGATTTTAGAGTTTAGATTTTAGAATTGAGCCGTTTTGGCCATTTCAAATCTAAAACATTTGCGATTCTTAGCGAAGCTTTGCTTCTCCCCCTGAATCGACTTAGGACTTACGATTTGAGCTTGAAGATTTTAGCTTCAAAATCATGAATTACTGACAACTGCCAACTGGCAACTGACTTCAATCCGCGATCGCCACGCCCATATTTTTAGCCGTTCCTGCCACAATTTTCATAGCAGCCTCAACATCATTAGCATTGAGGTCAGGCATTTTGGTTTCAGCGATTTCTCGTAACTGAGCCTGTGTAATCGTCCCTACTTGCTTGCGGTTAGGTTCTCCCGAACCCTTAGCAATGCCAGCCGCTTTTTGAATCAAAACCGACGCCGGCGGGGTTTTGAGAATAAACGTAAAACTGCGGTCTTCAAAAACCGAAATTTCTACCGGAACCACCAGACCTGCTTGGTCTGCGGTTCTAGCATTGTACTCCTTGCAAAACATCATAATATTGACGCCGTGCTGACCCAGGGCTGGGCCGATCGGAGGAGCTGGGTTGGCTTTTCCCGCCGTAATCGCCAACTTAATTACTGCAACAACTTTCTTTGCCATTAGTTAGTTCTGTTTCTGAACCTGATTGAACTCCAATTCTACAGGCGTATCGCGCCCAAAAATCGAGAGTAAAACTTTGAGCTTGTTTCGTTCCGGGCTAACTTCAATCACATCACCTTCAAAATCCTTAAACGGCCCGGAAAGTACCACAACGTGGTCTCCAGTAGACATCGATACTTTGACAACTGGTTCTGATTCCTGAGCGTTTCTGAAGATCCGTTCTACTTCCGAATGACTCAGAGGTAGCGGTTTGACGTGACCCCTGCCGCGCCCGTAGCGGCGTTTCTGCTCTGCCCCGACAAAATTAATTACATTCGGGGTATTCTTGATCACCTGCCACGTATCCTCGTCCATAAACATACGGATGAGTACGTAGCCGGGAAAGATTTTTTCATCTGACTGGCGCCTGGAACCGTCTTTGCCGACTTTGATTGCCGGAGTTTGCGGAATTTCTACTTGAACGATGCGATCGGCAACATCCAAAGTTTGAATCCGCTGATCCAAGTTGGCCTTCACCCGCTTCTCGCAGCCAGAGGCAACCTGAACAGCATACCAGCGAGCATCAATCTCCGGCACATCTGGCGATGCTGCCTGTCCAGTCGCTTCTGTGGAATACTCAGATTCTTCTGATGCAAAAGTCATGGCCCAAACACCTTTCCCGCGCCCCAGTTAAAGAAGTTATCCACCAAATAGATCAGACTTGCTGAGAGGATTACCATCAAAAGCACGGCCAAAGACTCGCTGATTAGCTGCTGCCTGCTGGGCCAAACCACTTTGTCGAGTTCTTCTCTAGTTTCCTTAAAAAAACCCGCAGGGTTAAACCCAGGCGCCGTTATTTCTTGAGTTTCTTGAGCTTCGTCTTTTTTCGCCACGATTCAATCCCCCTTGCGATTTTAGATTTTAGATTTTAGCTGGTGTGAGTGGCTCGGGGCTCTCAGATTTTGTGACACTAACCACTTACGCCCAAGTCCCAAATCTCAAATCTAAAGCCACGACTTTTTACAAGCCCAACCAATCAACGGCGTAAATGCCGATCGCCGAAACCGATGATCGAGAAGCCACACCGAGCATTTGTTAATGGCATTTTTTGCGAACCGCCCACAAAAATTAATTCTACCCGAAAGTTTGGGGTTTTGACTGTTGCCAGCCAATAATCCGGGCGCTTTCGGGCAGAATTTAAAGTTTGGTGATTCAGCGCGCCCTGGAGGACTTGAACCCCCGACATCAGGTTTTGGAGACCTGCGTTCTACCAACTGAACTAAGAGCGCACAGGTGAGGTTGCTGAAATTCGCTTAACCTCTAGATTTCTATTTTAACACAGTGCGCTCGTAAATGGGAAACTTTTTTTGATTTTTTTCAAATTCCCATGAATGATGAACCAAGGGAAAGCTGGGTGCATTCCTACAGGGAGCGATCGAACCGCTGTTTGACGCGAGTAGCTTTGCCCACCCGATCGCGCAGGTAGTAAAGTTTTGCTCTGCGGACTTTCCCGCGGCGCATCACTTGGATCGTGGCGATGCGGGGCGAGTGAATCAAAAACACCCGTTCCACGCCGACGCCCTGAAACACGCGGCGGACGGTGATTGTTTCATTAATCCCGCCGTTACGCATGGCAATCACAGTCCCTTCGTAGGGCTGAACCCGTTCTTTGTTACCCTCTTTAATTCTTACGCCGACTCGCACTGTGTCGCCCACGTAAATTTCGGGGACTTGTTTATTGAGTTCTTGCTTGACTCTATTTATTTCTTCCGTTTCTATAGAACGGATTATTTCTGCGCCTTTCATGGGATTTACCAAAACTCACAATCCCTTATCATATATCGAAATGCCCGTTTTATGTCAAAAAATTTCTATGTTAGATACCTCTGGGGTCGTATTTCTGCAACTAGGGGCAATGGCTGCACTGGCCTTGTACGTCGCCGCCAACTTAGGGGCCAACGATGTCGCTAACTCGATGGGAACATCCGTAGGCTCGAAGGCGCTAACGCTGCGGCAGGCAATAATTGTTGCAGGCATACTGGAGTTTTCCGGCGCAGTGCTGTTCGGCCAAGGAGTTTCGGAAACTCTGGCAACAGGAGTTGTGAATGCACAAGTGTTCGCGGCCAAACCGCAAGTATTTTTAATCGGGATGGTGTCAGTGCTGATAGCTTGCGGGATATGGCTGCAAATCGCTACCAGTCGAGGTTTGCCGGTTTCTTCATCCCATGCAGTGGTGGGCGCGATCGCGGGTTTTAGCTGTGTTGCAGCCGGAATTAATGCAGTTGATTGGCGAACCATCGGCACCATCTCCCTAACTTGGGTGGCGACACCTGTTGCTAGCGGTGCTTTAGCCGCACTGTTTTACAGTGTGGTGAAGTATTCGATTCTCGATCGGCCAGATCCTCTATCTCAAATGCGCGAGTGGATACCTTGGCTGAGTGCAGCAATGCTGAGCGTATTTGGGATAATTGTACTGCCGTCTGTTGTGAATGTCGCTTTGGTGCAGACAGGGGCGATCGCCGCCGCGCACGATCGATTTGGCTGGAATCTGCCAATTCACGATATTGTCATTGGCATTGGGAGTATTGGGGCGATCGCCTTGACACTCACTAGCTGGAAAAAATTAGAATCAGTTGAAAACCCAGAAGGCAGAGGGAAGAAGGCAGAAGGAATAACTATAAACTCCTCCCCCACTCCGAAACTCCCCCACTCTCCCATCGAGCAACAAATGGCGAGATTTCAAGTCTTGAGCGCCTGTTTTGTAGCATTTTCCCACGGTTCCAACGACGTAGGAAATGCAGTTGCTCCCCTAGCTGCGATCGCCTACATCCGGCGCACAGGTTCCTTTCCCTCAGAAGATTTCAGCGTTCCCCTGTGGATTTTAGTCGTCGGAGGCGCAGGAATAGTCATCGGTTTAGCCATCTGGGGCAAAAATGTAATTGCCACAGTCGGCGAAAAGATCATCGAACTCCAACCAAGCGGCGGATTTTGCGCGGAATTAGCCACAGCCACCACAGTCTTGCTAGCATCCCGCTTCGGTTTGCCAGTTTCCACATCCCACGCTTTAGTGGGTGCAGTCGTCGGAGTCGGGCTGATCAAAGCTTGGAAAACAGTACGCTTGCAAACTTTGCTGTCAATTGGTTCGGCTTGGGTGGTGACAATTCCGATCGCAGCAGGTTTGGCGGCTATCATCTTCAGCATCGCGCAATCCATTGGGCAATTTTAGATTTTAAATTTTAGATTGAGGCATTTCAGAAGAGTCAACAGTTAACTAATCCTTCTGATTGCCTCGGTTGGGATAAACTCGCGAAGGCAAAAGTTTCCAACCCGCAGCATCTGCACCCCAGTTGCGAAAAATCTTTACAGACGCGAAAATTTTAGCGAAACGCCAATTATAGCAACGCTTCCAGTCAGGAGGCCACTGGGCGGTTTCGTCAGCGGCTTGCAAAGCTCTGACTTCCGCTTCGAGTGCTGTGGCGTGGCGCTGCATGATGATTTCTAGTTGCAAAAAGTGTTCTTCGGGCGATCGCAATTTTTTTACATCCTACAAACGTAATAACAGTGATTTTACCGGAAATCAGATTGCCCACTTCTTCATCACTAATAATAATTTCCCATATCAAACCCGGTGGCGGCGCACAAGCACGCGGGTTCCTCAATCACTTAATTCCTTCTCCAAGCAATGCTTTAGCTGTTGAGCCAGCACCTCGACGCAGGGCTTTCTCAACATAGTAAGATGATTCCCAGGAGCTCTAATCACCTCTACTTTTTGGGTCGTTAATTCACTCCAGCCAAGAGTCGAATCTTGATGATTCATGCTTAGCTGTTCCCTCGATCTAAACAGAGTAATTCGCTGCGGATAAATTTTCGGTACATAGCTGAGAGTTGCTTGACTGTTAGCCTGAAATACACTAAACATTGAGGGAATTGCCAGCTCGCGCCAGCTCCTTTCTTTTGACTCCTGAGATAGGATGCTCACCATAACGGCCTGTTTCCAATTCCAGCGATGCAAAAAATTAGCTGCCAAATTAAGCATCTTATTTAATTTCGGAAATTTGGCAGCAGTACCGCCACTTTGAACATTTTCTGCAGCAGCCACCAAGCGAAAATAATCTACTACAAAAGGCCAGATAGAGCGCGAAACAGTAGTCAGAATAAACTTGCAACCGTCCCAAAAAGAAGGTTTGTTAGCAGAAACCGGCGCTAAAGTATCCAGCACAGCAAGTAAAGCCACTTCATCCCCCGCGGCGAGCAACTGTTGAGCCATCTCAAAAGCAACCAAACCTCCAAAAGACCAGCCTCCTAAAAAATAAGGCCCTTTTGGTTGAACTGTACGCAAGGCTGCGATGTAGTCAGCCGCCATGTCTTCAATGCTAGTTAGCGGAGAACTTTCGCCGTCAATACCCTTTGGTTGCAGCCCGTAAAACGGTTGATTTTCTCCTAGCTGAAACGCTAACTCGCAATAAGGGAATACGACGCCAAAGATGGGATGGACGCAGAAGAACGGGGGATTTTTACCGCGAGGCTTAATTGCAACTAAAGGCGACCATTCCAGAGAATTTGTTTCTGAAGATAGCGAATCTGCTAAACCTTCAATTGTCGGATTTAAAAAAAGAGCAGACAGCGGCAACTCGCGCTCAAATTGCTGGTTAATCTCATTGATGAGGCGGATTGCCAGCAGGGAATCTCCGCCCAAATCGAAGAAGTTGTCGCGAATGCCAACGCACTCTGCGTTGAGGATTGTGGCCCAAATTTGGGCGAGGGTTGACTCGGTTGGCGTGCGAGGTGCAATGCAGCTTTTATCTATGGAATTGCTAGTTAGAGTTCCCGGTACAGGTAGGCGCAGGCGGTCGATTTTGCCATTGGGGGTGAGGGGCAGAAAGTCGATCGCCACAAAAGCACTGGGAATCATGTAATTGGGCAGTTGTTGTTTGAGAAAATTGCGTATTTCCCCGGGATTAAGGGTCTGATTGTGATTGGGGACGACATAAGCAACTAGGCGTTTGTTGCCCGACAAATCATCCGCAGCAACCGCCGCTGTTTCTTTGACTGCTGGATGCTGAACCAGCAGCGCTTCAATTTCTCCCAATTCTATTCGATAACCGCGAATTTTTACCTGTTCGTCAGTGCGGCATAAAAACTCAATATTGCCGTCTGGAAAATAGCGAGCTAAGTCACCAGTTTTATAAATTCGTTCTCCTGCTTTCTGGCTAAACGGATTAGCAATAAATCGCTGGGCGGTTAATTCGGGGCGGTTCAGGTAGCCTCGCGCCAATCCGCTGCCGCCGATGTACAATTCACCGGGAATTCCAATGGGTACAGGCTGTAAATTTTTATCTAAAATATAGAGTTGAGTGTTAGCTATTGGGCGGCCGATTGGCGGTTTTTTGCGTGAAGCGAAGCTATCCCGCAGGGAATCGCAAATTTCGGCCAAACTTGACCAGACAGTCGCTTCTGTAGGGCCGTAAGCGTTAAAAAATCTGCGCCCCGAAGCCCAGCGTTTAACAATATCCGGGGAACAGGATTCGCCAGCACAGATGATTGTTTGCAGTGCGGGAAGTTCGGCGTTTGGAAGGACAGCTAGCAGCGAGGGCGGGAGGGTAGCGTGAGTAATAGCATTGTCCTGCAAAAATTTGATTAATATTTGTCCGGGCAACAAAGATTCTTTCTTGGCACAGTAAAGTCTTGCTCCGCTTCCTAATGCCATGACAATCTCAAAAATTGAGGCATCAAAACTCAGGGAGGCGAATTGCAAAATGCGGTGATTTGAGTTTAAGTTAAAAGCTTCTCTTTGAGCTAGGGCTAAGTTGTAGAGTCCCCGATGTTCGATTAAAACGCCTTTTGGTTTTCCGGTTGAACCAGATGTGTAAATGACGTAGGCTAGGTTTTCTGGTAGGATATTTGTAGTTGGGTTTTCTGGGCTTTGTCGGGCGATAATTTCTCTGTCGGAGTCCAAACACACTACTGAAAAAACTCCGTAATTTTCCGGCTGCGTCAAGTTTTTTGCTAAGTGCTGCTGAGTTACCAAAATCGACACCTGAGCATCTTCTAACATGAAGTTAAGTCGCTCTTGAGGATAAGTTGGATCTAAAGGAAGGTAGGCTGCGCCTGCTTTGATAATGCCTAGCAATCCGACGATCACATCTAAGGAACGTTCTACACAAAGGCCCACTAAAACTTCTGGTGCTGCGCCCAATTGCTGCAAGTAACGTGCAAGTTGGTTGGCTCGGCTGTTGAGTTGGCGGTAGGTTAACTGCTGGTTTTCAAAGACGGCGGCGACAGCATCGGGCGATCGCGCGACTCGCTCTTCAAATAGCTGATGGAAACACTGGTTTTGCGGATAATCTCTCTGAGTGTCATTCCAATCATTTAATAATTGCTGGTATTCTGGCGCTGTCAGCAAAGCCAAGTCGCTGAGGTGCTGTTTGGGATTGGCAACAATGGCTTCGAGCAGCGTTTGAAAATGTCCCGCCATGCGCGCAATTGTGCCGCTATCAAATAAATCTGTGCTGTAGACAAATTGCCCTTGAATACTTCCTGCATCTTCCCACAAGTGGCACTCTAAATCTAGCTTGGCGGTTCCCGCGTCAAAGTCGATCGCCTCTCCAACGATTCCCGGCAATTCTAGCGCTGCTACAGGAGTGTTTTGCAGGCTAAAACTAACTTGAAATAGGGGGTTGCGGCTCAACTCGCGATCGGGGTGCAATTCCTCAACCAACTTCTCGAAGGGCAAATCTTGGTGGGCGTAGGCTGCCATTGCGACGTTTTTTACCCGATGCAATAGTTCCCGAAAAGTTGGATTTCCTGATAAATCTCCACGCAGCACTAAACTGTTGACAAAAAAACCGATTAATGCTTCTATTTCGCTCAAGTTGCGATTGGCGATCGGCGTTCCTACTGCAATATCTACTTGTCCTGTATAGCGGTACAGCAAAGTTTGAAAAGCGGCTAGTAGAGTAATAAATAAAGTCGCGCTTTCTTGCTGGCTCAATGACTTTAGCGCCTCGCTCAAAGCAGGTGATAGTGTTATAAATTGTTTAGCGCCGCGGTAGGATGGAACCGCAGGTCTTTGCCTGTCTGTTGGTAGATTGAGTGTGGGAATTCCGTTTAACTGCTGCCGCCAATAAGCTAACTGCGTTTCTAATACTTCGCCCTGCAACCATTCGTGCTGCCATTCTGCAAAGTCGGCGTACTGCACGGGCAGTGCTGGTAAGTGCGATATCCCATTTTTTACAAATGCTGTGTAGAGCGTTCCCAGCTCTCGAATTAGCACTCCAATCGACCAACCATCAGCCACAATATGATGTAAATTCAGCAACAATATATGTTCTGTTTCACTCAGTTGTAACAGCGTTACTTTAAATAACGGCCCGGCGGCTAAATCGAAAGGGCATTGGGCTGCATCAGTTGCAAGTTGCAGCGCTGCAGTTTCCTGCTGAGTTGGCGAGAGATTTTGTAAGTCGATTGTGGGAAGAGATACGGTTAAAAAGGGAGCAATAACTTGTACAAGTTCCCCTTCCAAAAGCGTAAAAGTAGTGCGTAAAGTTTCATGCCGCTGCACAATTTTATTGAAGGTTTGCTCTAATGCTCTTAAGTTGAGCGAACCTGTTAAACGGAGCGCTGTTGAAACATTATAGAAAGGATTGCCCGGTGCTAATTGATTGAGGAACCAAAGCCGCTGCTGAGCAAACGATGCGGGAAATACAAAAACTTCTGTTTCTTGCTGCATATTTATCGAAATTGCATCCTGTTCAACAGCCATCCTTGTTATTTACTTTCTCGCTTCGACATCTTGCCAAACTCAAAAACCATCTTAAAATTATCTGCGTTTATCAGCGTTAATCTGCCCTTCATCTGCGGTTGCTCTATCAATCAAAAAATTATGCAATAGGTCTATTAAAAGATGATAGCTTCCGCCGCCGACTATCGCGCGAAATCGGCACTAAAGCCGGACCTGCACTTTTAGCATTCTTATCTTTTAAACTCTCCACAATCTTAGATAATTCTGCAATTGTCGGTGCTTCAAAAACGCGGCGCAAAGGCAACTCTATCCCGAAAGCATCTCGCACTCTAGAAACAAGCTGAGTCGCCAGCAGCGAATGGCCTCCCAATTCAAAGAAATTGTCCCGGATACCCACTCGCTTTATCCCCAAAACCTCAACCCAAATTTTCACTAAAACTTCCTCAATAGAAGTCTGAGGCGCAACATAACCGCCAGCCCATTCTAACTTAATCGGCTGTGGTGCAGGCAAAGCCAGCCGATCGACCTTTCCGTTAGCCGTCACCGGTAGCGACTCCAGCACCACAAAAGCCGACGGAACCATATATTCCGGCAGTTTTTCTGCTAGATAAGCCTGCAACTGCGGCACTAATTTCCGTGCTGCTTTAGCTTGTAAGGGATTGTTAGCATAAGAGCGCCAAGGACGCAAGTTATCGCTTCTGGTTTCTCGCACAAAATCTCTAGTTTCGCCCCGTGCAAACACTACATCATAGCGCCCTTGACTGTCGGAACTAGACCAACTAATATTAACATTATACGGAACTTCCAAAGCATACCACGCTTCGGGATCTACTCCTAAATCCTCGACTTTTTCCACGGCTTTCTGCAACTGACCTGCTGTGGGAAATTTATCGACAGCAGACAGCAACTCTGCCGCCTTAACTGCTGCCGTTACCCGCGCATTAGGCACATTAGCAATTCTTAAAACATCGAGTTGATTTTGCAATAATATTTGTTGCACCTTGGTAACAGTCAGATTCTGATTTTTATCCAACCAATCCAGCAGTTTTTCTGCGGCGTACTCCCCTTTGGGCGATGATTTTGGGTGTGTTGTTTCAGACGCAATATGCAAAATAGCATTGTACCGAAAATCAGTTAACTCATTGTGGTAAGTACCGCGAATTAATTGAATCTCTACGCCGCCAATCTGCGGAAAGCGGTGTTTTAATGCGCTAAAAAAATCTGGATCGATAACTAACTCTGTTTCTTGAAAAATTTGCATTTGTACTCGCTGCTGCAACTGTTCGCCCGCGAGAGAAGGTTCGGCTTGATACAGTTGTACCGAAGCGTGAAAAGCTGCCAGCAGCGGCAAGCTGCGGACATCTCCGATGAATATAAAGCCGCCGAGGGCAGTTGCTCTCACCGCACCTTCTAGCACCTGCACGAGATAGTCGATAGTCGGGAAATATTGCACGACTGAGTTGAGAATTACTGCGTCAAAAGCTGCTGTCTCTACTCCTTCAAAGTCGGTCGCCATTTTCTGAAGCAGCGTTACATTAGCTAACTGTTGATTTGCCAAGTGCTGCCGAATATAGTTGAGCGAAATAGGTGAAAAGTCTGTGCCGCAATATTGAGTGCAGCGAGAGGCAATTTGGAACAGCAACAAACCTGTGCCGCAGCCAATTTCTAACACTCGGCTAGGCTGCAAAGCTAAAATTTGGGTGGCTTGATTGTTCGCCCACTCGCGCATCTGTTCTGCTGGGATTGGCTGATTAGTATAGCTGCTATTCCAGCCGACAATATTAAAGGTTGGATCTGAGTCAAAAGCAGGTTGATTGTAAGTTTCATTGTAGAGCATTTGCCACTGCAAAACCTGTTCGTCCTGCAATTGCATTATTTGGTTTTTGTCGCGGGCAACGCTATATTCTGGATTCAGGGCAATATAAGCTACTAAACGTTTATCTCCCTGTCCATCTTCCGAAGCTGTTGCTACAGTTTGCTGCACGGCCGGATGTTGAGTTAATACTGTCTCGATTTCTCCTAATTCGATGCGGAAACCGCGAATTTTTACTTGTTCGTCAAGGCGTCCCAAAAATTCAAGGTTGCGATCGCCTCTGTAGCGCACTAAGTCGCCGGTTTTGTAAATTCGCTCTCCTGAATTTGGTTTAAAAGGATTGACAATAAAGCTTTGTGCGGTTAAATCTTGGCGGTTGAGGTAGCCGCGAGCGAGTCCGTTTCCGCCGATGTACAATTCGCCCACAACGCCCACTGGTACGGGCTGCAAATATTTGTCTAATATGTAGATTTGAGTGTTAGCAATGGGGCGGCCAATTGTCGGGGCGATGTCTGTTTGCTCTGTTACAGGAATATAACCGGAAGTTGTGACGACGGTGTTCTCCGTTGGGCCGTAATTATTTACTAGCTTAAATGGATGGGATTTTAAAGGATGCTGTTGCAGTTTTTCGCCGCCTGCGAGCAAGATTCGCAACGCTGTTGTTTGAGGCCAATCTAATAGCAAAACTTTCTCGGCTAAAGGTGTTGGCAAAAAGCTAATGGTGATGGCTTTTGATACTAACCAGTTTTGCAGTTTTTCAGGATCTCGCCTGATGTCATCTTCTGGAAAGTAGATGCTAGATCCGGCGGTGAGATAAGGCCAAATTTCCCACCCGCAAGCATCAAAGCCGATCGCAGCAATTTGCGTGGCTCGATCGCCCGCTGACACCCCAAACTCTCTTTGATGCCAAAAAACGAGATTTAACAAGCTCCCGTGCTCAATTTCCACTCCTTTCGGCTTTCCCGTGGAACCGGAGGTGTAAATCGCGTAAACCAGATTTTCCGCTGTGACTGCGCTGGTGGGATTGTCGGCGATGTCTTGGGAAATCATCTCCCAGTCTGTGTCTAAACAAACTATCTGTAAATTGGGCGAGCGCAAATTCTCTATCCATTGCTGCTGAGTTAACACAACAGATAATTGAGCATCTTTTAGCATAAAGCTCGATCGCTCAGCAGGATAGCTCGGATCTAAAATTAAGTAAGCTCCTCCCGCTTTCAGGATACCCAACATCCCCAGGATCAGATCGAGCGATCGCCCGCAGCAAAGCCCGACTAAAACTTCCGCCCCAACCCCAATTTTTTGCAAATAACGTGCTAGTTGGTTGCTGCGGAGATTTAGCTCTCGATAGGTGACTCGCTCCTCTCCAAATACCAGCGCCACCGCATCCGGTGTCCGATCTGCCTGCATTTCAAATAGCTGATGGATGCACAAATCTTGCGGATAATCCGCCTGAGTATTGTTGCATTCAACTAACAAATGATAGCGCTCTTGGGCGCTCAAATATTGCAAGTTGGCAATTCGCTCTTCGGGATTTGTCACCATCCTTTCTAACAAGGTTTGAAAATGCCCGATCAGGCGGGTAATCGTAGCTTCATCAAATAAATCGGCGCTGTAAATAACCATGCCGCTGATGCCCAGAGAGCTATCAACCCACAGCTTATTGCTGGGCGATTGGTTGCTTCCCGAGCTGTCGGGCGATCGCTCCCACAAATGAAACTCCAAATCAAACCGCGCTGTACCCACATCTAACTGCTGCGGGCTGAGTGTTAATTCTGGCAATTCTAACCGATTCCCCGGCGCGTTTTGCAGCGCAAACGCCACCTGAAATAAAGGATTTTGGTTCAACGCGCGATCGGGGTGCAGTTCTTCTACTAACTTCTCAAAGGGCAAATCTTGGTGAGCGTAAGCTCCTAATGCTACCTCTTTGACTCGGTTTAAAAGTTCCCGAAAAGTTGGATTTCCCGACAAATCTGTACGCAGCACCAAACTGTTGACAAAAAAACCGATTAATGCTTCAATTTCACTGCGGTTGCGATTGGCGATCGGCGAACCTACAACAATATCTTCTTGCTGCGCGTAATGGTAAAGCAACGTTTTAAAAGCTGCCAGCATTGTCATAAACAGCGTCACTCCTTCGCGCTGGCTCAACGTTTCTAAAGCCTCGCTCAGTTGTTTTGGCAGTTGCAAAAATTGCCTTTTGCCTCGGTAACTTTGAATTGCTGGCCTGGGTCGATCCGCAGGCAAATTTAGCATAGAAATGCCGTTTAACTGCTGCTGCCAGTAAGCAAGCTGCGTTTCTAAAACTTCCCCTTGCAGCCATTCGCGCTGCCATTTGGCAAAATCAGCATACTGGACCGACAAAGCCGGTAAAGGCGAAGGTTTTTCGCTAGCAAATGCCGTGTAAAGTGCGCCTAATTCCTGAATAAGCACTCCGATAGACCAACCATCGGAGACAATGTGGTGCATATTCAGCATTAGTAAATATTCGGCATCATCTAACTGCAATAACGTGACTCGCAGCAACAAGTCCTTGGACAAATTGAAAGAGCGTTGAGCTTCCTGGGCGGTGAGCCGGTTTGCTTCAGTTTGTCGAGATTCCTTTGGCAAGTTTCGCAAGTCCACTACATTAATCGGGAGGTGGAAAGCAGCAGCTATTCTCTGAACGGGTTGCCCCGAAACTACTGCTAAAGTCGTGCGTAAAGCCTCGTGGCGGCGCACAATTTCATTGAAGGTTTGTTGCAGCGCCGAAAAATTGAGCGAACCTGTCAAACGCAAGGCTGCGGGAACATTATAGAAGGGATTGTTCGGGACTAATTGGTCGAGAAACCACAAGCGCTGCTGTGCAAAGGAAAGCGGTAGATTTCCGTCCCGCCCCATAGGAACAATCGGTGTAGGAGTGAAGCTAGAAGTACGATTAGCTGCTTTTAAAAATGAAATAATTTCGGCTTTTTTTTGAGAAATTTCGGCGCGCAGTTCTGGTGTAATAATTCCTTCTGGAGCGTTGCAGCGCAGGATCTCGCCCTCAACAAAAATATTAATATCTAGGCTGCGAAGGTAAGATAAAAACTCAACTAACTCCCCCGTGACAGAATCTTTGGCATTTGGCGATGAACTCGATATTTTTGGATCGGGCATTTTGAGTCATCCTGTCATTACTTGGGCAAATCAATAAAATAAATTCTACCAGCGCACAAATTAAGAGCTTAACTTACGGCTTGCCGACTGTGGCCTAACCTGAGTATGATTCTGTTTGAATCCGCAACCAAAATCCTACCCAAGGTTTCAGCTTATGCCGTTCATGCCCTTCAATTTCCTGTTTCTCTGGCTGGTGGGACTGCTGTCCCTCGGGGTACTTGGCGGAGGTATATACATTATTTACGAATGGTACATCGGCGAACTTGTAGGGATTTCCTACTTAGTCAGCGGAGTCTTGATGCTTCTTTGGTCTGTGGGTGGCCGCTTTATTAGTTTACCGCTGTTCCGCCGCCCCGGTGCTGACGAACCCAAGCCGACGCGGACGGGTACGGTGCAGCGGGTAGAGAGGCCTGATGGCACTATTTTACAAGTAGAATTCTACGGCCCAGAGGACGGACAGCCGATTATCCTCTCACATGGTTGGGGGCCGAACAGTATGGTTTGGTATTACGCGAAACGGCAACTAACCGATCGCTACCGAGTGATTGTTTGGGATCTTCCAGGTTTGGGAAAATCCACTCGACCAAAAAACAGCGACTACTCCCTAGAAAAATTTGCCCGCGATCTCGAAGCCGTCATTGCCATAGCAGGAACTAAACCTGTTATCCTACTCGGACACAGCATGGGCGGCATGATTGCTCTAACATTCAGTCGGCTTTTTCCAGAACTTCTCGGTAGTCGAGTGGCTGGTTTAATTCTGGTAGATACGACTTATACTAATCCTCTCAAAACCGCTATTTTTAGTGGTTTATGGCGCGCTTTGCAAAAGCCGTTGCTTCAACCTCTGCTCTACCTCACCATAGCTCTGGAACCCATTATGTGGGGAATGACTTGGCTGAGCTATCTCAATGGTTCACTGTACATCAGTGTAGAAGTATCGGGATTTAAAGGCACTGAAACCCGCGGTCAATTAGAGTTTTCCGCTTTCTTATCAGCCTTGGGTTCTCCCGGCGTTCTCGCTCGCGGCACACTGGGAATGCTCAACTTTGACGAAACAAAAACTTTGCCATCAATTGACATTCCTGTGTTGGTGATCTGCGGCGATTCAGATATCGCCACTACGCCCCCAGCCAGCCTGCGGATGAAAGCAGAATTGCCTCAAGCAGAGCTAGTTACTATACAGAAAGGAGGACACATGGCATTAATGGAGCATAACCAGAAGTTTGCCGAAGCTGTCAGGGCATTCTGCACTGAAATTTCGTGACTAAAAATGTGATAGGTACGTAGTTGCGCTTCAGCGCTCTTTGATAGGTTAAGAGAGCGCCCAAGCGCCACTACATACCTTAAAATTCCACATCTTCTCGCTCATTTTCGTCGGTTCTGGGAGTATCCAACCCTTTCGCTGCCCAGCGCATTGTTTCAATGTATTTTGCCAGACTCGCCACAGTCGGAGCCTCAAACAAATTGCTGACCGATAACTCGACTTGCAAAGCGTCTCGGATGCGAGAAATTAACTGAGTTGCTAGCAGGGAATGGCCGCCTATTTCAAAGAAATTATCGTAGATACTAACTTGCTGTTTTCCCAAAACTTTAGCCCAAATTTTCCCTAGCATTTCTTCGATATCAGTGCGAGGCGCTACATAGTTTTCTGTTATATCCTCGCTGTCTGTATCTATATCAGGCAAGGCGCGGCGATCGACTTTGCCGTTGGGCGTCAGTGGCATATTCTCCAACACTGCATAAGTTGCAGGAACCATATATCCTGGTAACTTTTCTTTCAAAAATTGGCGCAAGTCACTTGACTTGAGATTTTGAGTTTCTAATTTTTCATTAATGCCGTCAGGAATAACATAAGCTACCAAATGTTTATCGTCTGGGATGTCTTCCCTCACAATTACTACTGCTTCGCGCACTTGTGGGTGCTGGCACAAAGCCGCTTCAATTTCTCCCAATTCGATGCGGTAGCCGCGAATTTTTACTTGGTCGTCAACGCGACCTAAAAACTCGATGTTGCCGTCAACCCAATAGCGGCCTAAATCACCTGTTTTATAAAGGCACGAACCAGATTTATTGCTAAAAGGGTTAGGAATGAATGCAGCAGCAGTTAAATCAGGCTGGTTGAGGTAGCCTTTCGCCAATCCGTCACCGCCGACGTACAATTGACCTATAACACCGATCGCCACCGGCTGCAAATCCGCATCGAGGAGATAAATTTGCGTGTTGGCGATCGGGCGGCCGATGGGGATAGATGTTGCGGTTTCGGGTACGTTTTGCACCCAATAATAAGCCGAAAATGTGGTATTTTCTGTAGGCCCGTAAACGTGAATTAATTGAGTGGTCGGCGCCTGTTTGAGAACTTTTTTAACCCATCTCATATCGACCGCTTCTCCGCCAAACAGCAAGCAGCGCAGCGAATTAAAAGCTTGCGGTAAAACTCTAGCAATTTGTTGAAATAAGGCAGTTGTTAAAAACAAAACTGTGATTCCTTCTTGGCACAGTTCTAAGGCTAAATCGTGAGGCGAAAGGGTAATATTGGTGCTAATTCCTACGAGGTGAGCGCCGTTAAGCAAGGCTCCCCAAATCTCGAATGTGGCTGCATCGAATGAAGCGTTTGATGCTTGGGCAATTTTATCGGTAGGTTCTATTTTTATATAGTTGGTGTTGAGTACCAGCCGATTTACTGCTTTGTGGGTGACAGCAACTCCCTTGGGTTTTCCTGTGGATCCAGATGTGTAAATAACGTAAGCTAGGTTGTCTGCTGTTACGGTGTTGGCGGGATTTTCGGCGCTTTCTTTGGCTATGTGTTCCCAATCGCGATCGAAGTAAATCACCGAGTTTGAGAAGTCTCGGAAATTGTCAATCAATTTATCTTGAATTAGCAAGACTTTAACTTGAGCATCTTCCAGCATCAAGTTTAGCCGATCGCGCGGATAGCTCGGATCTAACGGTAGGTAGGCTCCTCCCGCTTTCAGTATAGCCAACATCCCGACAATTAGGTCGATCGATCGCTCTGCACAAAGCCCCACTAAAACCTCCGCCCCCACGCCCAGTTTTTGCAGGTAGCGCGCCAGTTGGTTGCTGCGACTGTTGAGTTCTCTGTAAGTGAGGTGCTGGCCCTCGAAAGTTAGGGCGACATCCTCCAGATGCTGCTGGACTCGCTCTTCAAATAACTGATGAATGCACTTATTTTGAGGATAATCTGTCCGAGTATCGTTCCATTCTCTGAATAATTGATTCACTTCATCCTCGCTCAATAAAGGTAAGTTAGCGATTCTTTGTTCGGGATTAGCCACAATGCTTTCCAGCAGCGTTTTAAAATGCCTCAGCATTCGGGCGATCGTAACTTCATCAAATAAATCCGTATTGTACACAGCTAAGCCTCGGAGACCTTCCGAATCTTCCCAATGTTCGCCGTATCTGCTCCTAAACTTATCCGCAGCTTCCCACAAATGCAGCTCTAAATCAAAGCGCGTTGTTTGAGTCTCCAAATGAAAAGCACTCAACTTTAATTCGGGCAATTCTAGCTCGTCCACAGGCGCATTTTGCAGGCCAAATACCACCTGAAAAAGCGGGTGGCGATTGAGCGATCGCTCTGGGTGCAATTCCTCGACGAGCTTCTCAAAAGGCAAATCTTGGTGAGCGTAAGCTCCCAGGGTTACTTCCCGCACCCGGCCCAAAAAATCTCGAAATGTCGGGTTTCCCGAGCAGTCTATTCGCAGCACTAAAGTATTGACAAAAAAACCAATTAATGATTCTATTTCGCTTCGATTGCGATTGGCGATCGGCGAACCTACAACAATATCTTCTTGTTGCGAGTAACGGTAAAGCAAAGTTTGAAATGCTGCGAGGACTGTCATAAATAAAGTCGCTCCTTCTCGCTGCGAGAGCGCTACAAGTGCGTTTTTCAGATTTTGAGGCAGTTCTAAATAGTGAGTTTTTCCCCGATAATTTTGCCTAGCTGGTGCAGGGCGATCTGTGGGCAAATTTAACACTGAAATTCCGTGCAATTGCTGCCGCCAATAAGCTAGCTGAGTTTCTAATACTTCACCTTGCAACCATTCGCGCTGCCACTCGGCAAAGTCGGCATATTGAAGTGATAATTCTGGCAGGGGAGATGGCTGTTGATTTATCAAAGCTGTATAGATAGCCTCCAGTTCTTGAATTAGCACACCGATCGACCAATCATCGGAGGCTATGTGGTGCATATTTAGCAAGAGAATATGCTCGGTTTCTGTCAGCCGCAGGATGGTTACTCGCATCAGCGGCCCGGTGGATAAATTGAAAGGGCGGAGAGATTCGGCTGCGGAGAGTTTCTTTGCTTCTGTTTGCCGTTGTTCGGGTGGCAAATGTTGGAGCTCTAATAGTTTTAAATTAGTCTTGAAAGCGGGAGAGATTATCTGCACTGGTTGACCTGATACCGCTGCAAAAGTGGTTCGCAAAGTTTCGTGTCGCTGCACTATTCCGTTGAAGGTTTGCTCTAAGGCTGTTAAGTTGAGGGAACCAGTTAAGCGCAGTGCTGTTACTACATTATAGAAAGGGTTTTCCGGTGCGAATTGGTCGAGAAACCACAAGCGCTGCTGGGCAAAGGATGCCGGAAAGACAAACACTTCGGCTTCTGAGGAAATATTCAGTTTTTCTATATCGCTTGTAAAGGAATTGTCATAAATTTCGGAGGCCATATCTGTTGCTCTTGGGGGATGAGATGTGTTAATTTTTGGATGGCGCGGGGGTGGCTTTTTCAGGGTGCGATCGCCTCTTAAAACTTTCGCGAGCAAAAGATCGGAACTGTTAAAATCATAAACCTGGGTGCGGGAGTGCCGGAGAAAGGCGGGCAAAAGAAACCGGATTTCTGGCTGCAGCATCAAGTTATCCATTGAGGGGCTAGGAGTGCCACCCCCCAATCAAATTTAGTCGCGGAACGGGCTCTTAGGCTTGTGATTCGGGTGCAATCGGGTGAGTTAGATGCGAGAATTACCGGGAGCAATCCGTGGAGAGGTCATGCTGTAGTATGATTTCTAATTGCACAAAGTGTTCTTGGGGCGATTCCCTGCCGGATAGCTTTGCTTCACGCAATTTTCTCACATTTGTAGCTTAGCGACTACTATTGATTCAACAGTGTCCGCAATCTTTTAGAGCCACTCACTAGAACTTGCGACCTGATTTGTCACAATACTTAAGAACACTGAACGTGCAGTTTAAATTAGAGGTTATAGGCTAATGGCGCAGCGGAACGTATACTCGTCAAAGGGCGAGCCAGAGGATGCACAATCAGCAGAAGAAGTCCTCCACTCAGTAATGCAAGAACTGGACGCTTTGCATGAAAATGTCAAAGGCCAGTTAAATCAAGACATTACTCGGCTGCAAACTGAAAAAAATCACCTGATTGAAGATATTGAAGACCTCCGGGAGCAATATCGCAAATTGCAGTCTCAGCAAATGGAATCTCTGTCTGGGCGATACATTCAGCAGCAGCAATTGTGGCTGAAGCAGTTGGCTCAAGTTTTGGCTCACAATTTGCAGGATTTGTTGGTGCAGCGGTTCAACGAACTCAGCGCTAACTCGGGAAATTCACTCAGCAGCCCTATTCCCAGCGGCGAGTTCCCGATACCCCTGCCGCCGAGCAACTACGACGAACGAGCCTCGGAGTTGTTGGCGGCGCTGGATGAAAGGATCGATCGCAGTTTCCAGATGCTGGAACAAGATTTGAGCAGCTATGAAAGCGAGCTTTCCGTGCGACTCAATAATATGCAAACCCTAGAGCGGCAAGGGGAAGAGCTGTTACAAAATCTCGTAAACCGCATCAGGGAAGAACTCGAAGAAGAAGAAGAATATCTTGAGAATCCTTTCGATGCTCAAGATTCCTATGTCGAGGAATCAACTAATTCTGTTAATTCTGTCCGCCCGCAACTTCTGCAGCCAACACCTGTGGAAAGGCCGCGGGAATCCCTGCCGGAACCCTCTTCAGTGCCCTCTCCAGCAACCGCTAAAGCATCTTCTCAAGTACAGACAGGTTTGGTGCTGGCTTTGTCTTCGGCGGTCGTATTGTCGCTGTTTAATGTTTGTTTAAGAATTCTGATTAAAGGCAAAAATCCTCGGGTGGTTTTTGGCTTGTTTGAATTTCCGGGGGTGGTGACTCCAGGTTTTGGAAATTCTTTGTTGATTTTGTTGATGCGGCTGATCGTGGTGATGGCTTTGATGCCGATTTTGGCGACATTTCTGTATCCTTCTGTCTGGAAAGATATTAGACGGTTGTTCCAGTCTGGCGATCGAGCTTTGTGGAGCAAGGTTTTAGGAAGCGCATTTTTTCTGTTTTTGTCTCAGGTTTTGATTTATTTGGCGATCGGCAATATTCCAGCGGGGATTGCGATTACGATTTTCTTTATTTACCCGATCGTCACCGTACTAGGTTCTTGGATCTTGTTTGGTTCTCGCCCCAGCAGAGTCGGCTTTTTGGCGATAGTCGGGATTACCGCAGGTCTGATTTTAGCTGGGTGGCCGAGTTTTGCGGCCCCAGCTCCGGGCGGCGGCAATGTTGGAGTGGGAGTCGCTGCGGCACTGGCTTCTGGGATTACCTTTGCAGGTTACGTATTGCTGACGCAAATGGCTGCGGGCAAGCTGCACCCAATTCCTTTTAGTTTAGTTAATTTCGCCGCGATTTTTGTATTTTCCTCCCTGAGTTTGTGGGTGCCACTGTCGGAAAATTTTTCTCCTAAAATCGACCAAAATGTTTGGCCTGGTTTGATTTTGGGAGGCGTTGTTTTAGGGGTGCTGACGCTGTTTAGCTATCTTTTGAATAATTTTGCCATCCGCTTTGCGGGGGCAGCCTTAGCGTCAGTAATTGGCACTTTGGGGCCGGCAATGACCGCACTCTTCGGTTTTCTAGTTATCAATGAGAAGTTACAGCCTGTGGCAATTCTCGGCATGGCTGTGGTGACGTTGAGCGTGGCTGCTATGAGTGTGGAACGCATAGTCGCTCCTCAAAAGAAGGCTAGTTAAGGCAAAAATTTGTCCTTATAGATATCAGAACCCCGACTTTTAAACAGTCGGGGTTCTGATATCTATCCCATTTAAAATCTAAAATCTAAAATCTACTTTACCTATGACTACAGTCATTAAAATAACGCCCAACTTAGAGGAGTTCCTCAAACTTCCAGAAACGGAGCCAGCTTCCGAATATATTAACAAAGAAATCATTCAAAAACCGATGCCTCAAGGTGAACATAGCAGATTGCAAGGTAAGCTTTGCAATGTCATCAACCAAATAGTCGAAACACCAAAGATTGCTTATGCTTTTCCACAGTTGCGTTGCACTTTCGGCGGTATATCACTCGTCCCAGATGTAGCAGTATTCCGGTGGGAAAAAATTCCCTTTCTACCATCGGGTAGAATTGCTAACCGCTTTTAAATTTATCCAGACTGGGCGATTGAAATTCTTTCTCCCGAACAAAGCCAAACAAAAGTGCTTGCTAAATTACTTGCTTGTTCGCAACAAGGCACTGAATTGGGGTGGTTAATGATTCCAGAAGAAGAAAGTATTTTAGCGGTATTTTCCGGGCAAAGAGTGGAGTTGTACGAAGGTGCAACTAATTTGCCAATACTTAAGGGGATTGAGTTAGAATTGACTGTTGAAACAGTTTTTAGCTGGTTGAGTTTTAGTTAATTTAAAAATAGCGTGAAGCGGAGCTAACCCGTAGGGAATCGCCATTCTTAAACAACAGAAACAACCACTCGAAAACCCACAATACTAGCCTTGCAATCCGGCTGATATCTGAGGCGACACGCGCTGCGACAATTCGGAGGATGATCGTTCCAAGAACCCCCCCGCAACAACCTCAGCGAAGAGTCCCCGTCAGACTCCCAAACGCTACCATCCGCAGGCGCACCGTTATAATTATTGTGCCAAGAATCAGCGCACCATTCCCAAACATTTCCGTGGAAATCGTACAATCCGAAAGCATTAGGTTTAAAACTGCCAACATCTGTCGTTTGAAAGCGATAAACTCCCTTCGGCGCATCAGCGTAATTAGAATTTCCGTTGTAATTGGCTAACTCGCTGGTAATCGTTTCCCCAAAGTGAAACGGCCCCGTAGTTTGCCCCCGGCAAGCATATTCCCATTGGGCTTCGCTAGGCAAGCGATAATTCTTACCAGTTTTGCGAGAAAGTCGATCGCAAAACTCCACAGCCTCGTACCAAGATACATTTTCTACAGGTCGATTTGCACCTTTAAAACGGGCAGCATCGGGATTGAGAAATATTTTAATTTCCGGCAGGGCCGCCACTGCTGTCCACTGCATCTGAGTGACTGGAAATTTGCTAATATAGAAAGAGCCTAAAGTTACTGGGTGCTGCGGTTTTTCGTCGCTGTCACCCCGATTTTTTGGAGAACCCATGAGGAAAGTACCGCCAGGAACAGATACCATTTCCAGCAGTGTACTGCTACCAAGATGTTCTTCAAAAAAACGCGCTTGCCCGCTGTTAACATTAGTTTGCTTCCCGCGCTTGTCTACTGTCACCACCTGAAATTTAAAAGTGCTTTTGACAGCGGGCATTTTCTGCGAAACCTGGTTCGGAGGCGGATTGGTGCGGGATTTTACCCTGCTATTGACAGAGATATTGCTATTGATTTGTCCGCTTTTATTGAGCGGAGTATGGATAGCAAGGGGCCCTCCTTTTGTCACAGAAGAATTTAAAGCAAGTGGCCCTCCCTTGGTCACAGAAGAATTTAAAGCAAGTTGTCCTACCTTGACAAAAGGGGGTTGGGGAGGTAAACAATAGAGATTTAAAGCTTTGATTACTTCATCAGCAGATTGATATCTATTTTTGAGATAATCTTCAATTAACTTATCTAAAATTTTTGTCAACTCGCTGCTGACTTTTGTGCCTGCTGGCAACCGTTCTCTCCACATCCAGCCGCCGTTTATCGGGTCATAAAGGTCATCGGAACCGTCAACTTTTGGCAAACATTGAGTTAGCAGTCTCAGGCAAGTTATTCCCAAACTGTACAAATCGCTTCCGGGGAAAACTTGACCGCGCATTTGTTCTACAGGGGAATATCCGGGCGTTCCTACCGTCGTGCCTACTTTGCTCATTAGGGAGCCCGTCACTTGTTTGGAAATGCCGAAATCTATCAAAACTAACTCTCCCCGCCCTCCCCTTCGGAAAGCTGAATTCCGAAAATTTCCCGCCTTTGGCAGGGAGGAGCTAACAGAGGTACGGCGCCGCATGATATTCTCAAGTTTGATGTCTCGGTGAATGACATGGCGATCGTGCACAAATTTCAAAATCGGCAGTACATCTGCCAACAACTGCCAAATTTTTTCTTCGCTAAAAACACCCTGCTGAGTTAATTCTGCTAGTAAAGTTTGCCCCTCAATCAACTCTTGTACTAAATAAAGTCGCTTGTCTTGTTCAAAATAAGCAATTAATCGAGGAATTTGGGGATGTTCACCGAGTTCGTAAAGTCGTTTCGCTTCTTCTTTAAACAATTGTGAGGCTTTTTCAAGTGCTGAGGTTCCTTGAAATTGGGGTACAAACTGCTTAATTACGCAGGGATCGTCCATGCGATCCGTATCTACCGCTTCATAAGTTCTCCCAAATCCCCCTTCGCCCAACAGTCGAATCACGCGGTAGCGGTTTCTAAATAGAGGCGTGAGGTCGGGCTGGCCACAACTTTGACAAAATTTAGAGTTGTCGGGATTGAAAGGATGAGAACACCTGGGATTAGAACAGTAGAACATATCTGGGAAGAAATGATCCGGTTAAGGTTATGATATACCTTTTATGTCGGTCTGCCTCCTCATGGAGTTATAAAAATTAGAAAGAGATTTGAAGAAAAAAAATCATATCCCGATCGACTAATTTTCGCAACCCTCTCACCGCCGATAGTCCTCGTCGCAGTCCCCAATCGACTTATACAAATCTCTAGATTTCTCAAAAATAGGGCCGAACCGCTCGACATCCGTAGTATTTAGTATCAAATTAAACACTCTAGAATTATCTGCCTAATGTTCGGATACTTCCAGCCTAAGACCAAGGATAGAACCCCACAGCAGGTGGGTCTAAAACATCATTAAAATTAGTCAAAGCTAAATGTTTAATTTTCCCTTCATCCTAAATTTAAGCAGCAGCAATTGTGCGCTCCACAGTCTAATTCGATTCCAGGTTCTGTTTCATCTCGACACCCACCGCACGAGCGGCCGGATCTAAACTCTGTAGTAGTGTGTTTGACACAGTTTCTCGATCGACTTGGGTGCGGTTTTGACTGAGCTTGTACTTTCCTTCCAGTCGAGTTACAGTCATCTCAAATCCTACAATACCATCCATCATCCCTTCACGGAATTGATTTGATAAACCGTCCCAATGGGATTGGTAGTCAACCTCGTAGGCGTCTATCATCTGATTTATCATCTTGTTCATGGCTTTTGGTGAGTCATTGAGCATGATGATTTTGGGAGCACCATACGCATGAACAGCAATATAGTTCCATGTTGGTACGCTCTCGTGTTTTTCATACTGTGTAGGGGAAATGTAAGCGTGCGGCCCGGTAAAGATAGCCAATGACTCAGCAGATCCGAAGGCTTGCCATTGAGGATTTTGCTTCGAGAGATGACCGCTCAATTTTACGACCTCCCCTTGCATTGCGATGACGAGAGGAATATGTGAAGCACAAGGTACAGCCTCTACGCTAGATACCAATGTTGCAAAACTATTGGCTCTCATGAAAGCAACCAGTTTATCAATATTGTCTTCTTGAAAAGCAGTTGGTCTATACATGGAAATTTAATCGGGGGATCAATCTCTCCTCTATTATACTACTCGCACAGAATTGTAGAGCGATCGCTCTACTGGTAATTTTAAAGTATTGGGTATTGCGATCGCGATCTAGCCACTCGGTTCAGTGGCAGACCGCCCCGCCAGACCACAAATACACACGCAGAAACAGGGTGGAGTTTCCGCTGCACCCTCATTGTTCGGCGCCTGTTGATAACTTCTACCTCATTGGAACGAGGTTAATTGATTGTGCCAAAGTGGATAACTGCTGCGCGGATCGCGATGAACCACACCGCAAGTGTGGCAAATAGGTAGAGGTAGAACCGAAGTATGATGAGATTGAATGTGCAATGAACAGCACTATGCAATGTACGAAATATAACGAATACCCACGCGGCGTTCACATACACTGTATCCACCTGCTTTGTCAAGAACAGGTATAGGACAAGCGCATAGAAAAGTACCGGAATCTCGAACAGGTTTTTTAGGTTATCTGATGGATTGGATACGCTTGGTGGCGAAATTTGTGCGAGTGCGCCCGGTACAGCAAGTTCATTCGGAGCGAGCTTGATACTGGTGATAAAACTGATACGGCGGATGTACATATACGCCCAGACTAAGAATGTTAGAAACACTGTTGCAAAGAAGGGACTAAAAATTGTATCTTGCGTCATTTATACCTCTCAAATTTAATGGTTATGATTGTTGGTGGGCGATAAAGTGCGCCCTAGGGAATGTACAAGGCTTGAAGAAATATAGAGTAATGTAAATCCAATTAGAGGATGGAGTATTTCCAGGTGAAGAGGACTTTTGAGATGAATGCTGGAAAATTGTAGCCCAAGCAGCACTGGCAAACTTGCGGCGAGATTTCGTATTCTGCGTGAGAAGGGCGCGATTAACGACCATCCCAGTAATACTAATGACAGCCCACTGTACCCTCGCACGAACCAAACATGAATATTCCACCATGCAGGATTATTGAAGTAGGCAACTCCAACCGTTAATAACTGAGCAATCAAGCAGATATTAAAGATGATTGAAGTCACATAAAAGCTGATGAGTATCACACGTGTGGGAGTGCGCTCAGGCTCGATTTCCGAACTGGTTGTCATGTCAAGTTGCTTTGGAGTTTACAAGGATAATATAATTCGAGTATTGCAATGCTTCTAGACCTCGATCGGGTACTCTTTTTGACACCATGAACATGAACAGTCCCTTGCAGCTTTTATTTGAAGCGCTCGACCAGATAAAGGACGAACAAGATTTGCGATCGCAAGTCCTGCCCAAAATCGGTGAGTATTTTGCAGCTAAACGATCGGGAATCTTTTTCTTCGATCAACTGCCCTTGGTAGATAGTAATCTTCAGAAAATACTGAAAGTTGGGCTATCGATCGAACACAATCCTGTTGTGCGTTATTTAGCGGAGCGCCACGCTCCTGTCCATGAAGCATTGGTGGCATCTCCCAAGGTTTGGACAATAATTTGTCCCCGACCCGATCATTGGCACGTGATGGCGGGGCCGATTGTCAGTCGCGGTCAATTAATGGGTGTAGTGGGTTGCACCCGCGAACAGTCAATGCCCGCTTTCGATACAGAAAATCTAGCCGATTTGAGTGCGATCTGTTTGCATTTGTCTGTTTGGACTGCAACAGTACGCGAAGCGAAGCTATTCCGTAGGGAATCGCAACACCAACCTTTCAAGACCTCACGCCTAACGCCTCGTGAATTGCAAATTGCCGAATTGGTTGCTTTGGGGCGAACCAACGCAGAAATCGGGAGGGAACTTTGGATTACTGAGAATTCAGTGAAGCAAGCTTTGAAGCGAATGTTCCGTAAGCTTGAGGTTTCGTCTCGTGCAGAAATGGTTGCACAGCTTTCCGCGACAAAACAGCATTTGCCAAGTGTAAAAAGCTCTCCATCCCACTTGATGCAGAACATCCACCAATAAACTTAACGCTAGAAACCCCAAGAGCGATCCTCTTCGAGGGCTTCGCTAACGCACTTAATTGAAGAGCGATTGCTCTACTGATAATTTTGAAGTATGGGGTATTGCGATCGAGTGTGGGAAACTACAATTCATCAAATGAATGATTAGATATTACTTTGTAGTTCGGGGCAATAATTGATTTAGTGCACCACACAAGTATCCCTTCACCGTGTCTTTACTTGCACCCACCCCACTGGGAAGGGTAAAGATCATCTCAACATTTAATAGATTGCCGTCCATTGAGGCAAATACATCAATTGGCAAAGCACGCTGAAATGCTGTGGCGGGATTTTCTGCTTTCATTACACCTAAGTTCAGATCCGTGCTGAGAGTCTTGATGCCTTCGCGGGCCAAAATGGGTCGTAATTGGGAAAATGCTCTCTCTATCGATAACCCCTCAACCTGAACACGTGCAGAAAAGGCGGCACCATTCAAAAAGTCCCCCTTTTTTTGAAAGCTTTCCTCGCAGGTTGTGGCAACAGCAGGGGTGGCTAAACAGATGAGAACTAGAGTCAAGACAAGTGATCGCATATTAGCTTAGTTAGAAGAATGAAACGAAACAATCATCAAGATTATGATGAACCATCATAGGATTGTTTGGCAAGTGATGCAAATACCATTGATGTTTAGCATAAGTTGCAGTCCGGTTAGTATTCGCTGCTATCCTCGCAACTAAAGAAACTAGAATAATTAAGGGTAAAGACTAAAAGAGCGATCGTACTTAAGTGAATCTCGTAGTGAATAGAAGGTCGATTTAATGCTCGATTCTCATCTTCCAACAACATTTCACTCGCTTCACGTAAGTTAGCTTGTATGTCGTCTAAAGTTTCTCCTTGAGAATGCGCTCTCTTAGAAACCGGGAACATAGAGTACATATAAATCAGGGTCAGAGTCTTTCGGAACCACCGCAGTGAACGTTCTTATGAATTCCAACTCAAACAGCTTGACTTTCAAGCAAAATCCAATAAAATTAAGTTTAGCCTATCTATCACCTACCATACGTGAAATTACTTAGAGAGACGCTCAATGACACTACCTACAGATGCAGCAAGTTTATATCCAATAGGGATACCCAAGAGTCTAGCATTTGGATGTTTCGCACTCAGGTAATCAGCAGCGTGTAAACCATTTTCATCAACTTTAGAGTCGCCTGTTTCTATATCAAGGATGACCATCTTGCCAAGATTATCTTCTAACTCAATTTTTGGGGGGTATGCTGCTCTCATACAAATGTTTCGCACGATGCGAACACTAGCGCTCGGTCGCAGTGCTGCAAATATGTTGTAGTAAGATGTATAATAGTAAGTTGGAATAATTCATGCTGAAACAGGTAAGCTACTGGGATGTAAAAAACCTGAGTTCGGAAAACTTTAAGCATCTGTGCGAAGTACAGCGAGAGACGTTTAAACAGATGATTGAGGTAGTGCGATCGGATAATTTATGTGGATGGGCATTCTTACTTGTCCAACTCCAGCAGAAGTATTATAGATAAATATCCGACCCTGATGCACTTTAGCATTGAATGAGCGGATAAAATATTGCCACTTGCTAATAAGCTGATTCCCTGCTCGTTTAATTTTTCCCAACAGGCGATCGAACATCGCCGTCTCCGATTTCCCTCTATCAATTCCAGGCCAGAATAATCGTACTCATGGAAAAAACGAATATGAAAACCACGCTGCCCGGTTACAAACTATTATCGTTGCCGCTTCATGAAGGTGTCAATACAGTTATTTATCGGGGGGTTCGGGAGTCGGAGCAAACTCAGGTTATAGTAAAAACCCTCAAAGCCGAGTATCCCACAATAGAAGAAATCGCGCGGTTGAGACATGAATATAAAATCCTTAAAACTCTGGACATGGCAGGGATTGTCAAAGCTCACTCTTTACAAAAGCATAATAACGGTCTGGCGCTGATATTAGAAGATTTTGGGGGAAAATCTCTGAAAAACCTAATCGCCGCTAAACACCTTGAAATAAGCGAATTTCTAAGTCTGGCAATTCCTTTGGCAGAGACCCTAGCTCAACTGCATGAAAATAAGATTATCCATAAAGATATTAAACCGCAAAATATCATTATCAACTCCAAAACAGATAAGATTAAAATCATAGATTTTAGCATTTCCACGTACCTAGAGCGAGAAAACCAGAGCCTCAGCAATCCCAACTTGCTAGAAGGCACCCCCGCCTATATGTCTCCAGAGCAAACCGGGCGGATGAATCGCTCAATTGACTACCGCACCGACTTTTACTCATTAGGTGTCACCTTTTATGAAATTCTGACTGGAAAGCTGCCGCATCAAGCCACCGACCTCCTGGAATTAATTCACTGCCATATAGCTAAAAGACCAGTGCCACCCCATGAGCATATCGGTGAGATTCCCGAAGCGATTTCTGACATCGTAATGAAACTATTAGCCAAAACCGCTGAAGACAGATACCAAAGCGCCCTGGGGCTAAAAGCTGACCTAGAAATGTGCCGTCATCAACTGCAAACGCATGGGAAAATTGGCAACTTTCCCATCGGTAAGAGGGATAAATTTGGACAATTTCTTATCCCCCAAAAACTATATGGCCGCGAGCAAGAAGTAGCCACTTTGATGGAAGCCTTTGAGCGAGTCTCCGCCGGAAACAGCGAAATGATGCTAGTGAGCGGTTACTCAGGGATTGGCAAATCTTCCTTAGTGAATGAAGTTCAAAAACCCATTCTCCGGCAGCGGGGGTATTTTATATCCGGTAAATTTGACCAATTAAAGCGAAATATTCCTTATGCTTCATTGATTCAAGCTTTCGCAGGCTTGATGCGACATCTGTTAACCGAAAGTTCGGAAAAACTAGCGACTTGGAAACAGCAACTTTTAGAAGCCTTAGGCTCCAATGGCCAAGTCATAGTAGATGTCATTCCCGAAGTCGAACTGATTGTCGGCCCTCAAAGAGCTGTTCCGCAATTGGGGCCATCTGAATCCGAGAATCGCTTTAATCGCGTGTTTAAAGAATTCATTCATGTATTTACTAAACCCTCACACCCGCTCGTCGTCTTTTTGGATGACTTACAGTGGGCAGATTCGGCATCGCTCAAGTTGATTCATCTGCTTATTTGTGACCCGGACAGCCAATATTTACTGCTGATGGGAGCCTATCGAGATAACGAAGTCAGTCCGACGCATCCGTTGATGCTGACGTTGGATGAGATTCAAAAGAATGGGGCGGTTGTAAATAATATCACCCTCCGTCCTTTGGATATTGGCAACGTCAGCTTGCTGGTAGCGGATACCCTGAATGAGTCTTCTGTTCCGAGAAACCGGGTTTCTGAATTGGCAGAGCTACTTTTCAATAAAACCCAAGGCAATCCTTTCTTCTTGACTCAGATGTTCGCTACTCTGCATCAAGAAAAGCTATTGACCTTTGATTTCAGTGCTGGGTGCTGGCATTGGTCATTGAACCAAATTCAAGCGGTAGGCATCACGGATTATAATGTCGTCGAACTGATTGCCAGAAATATTCAAAAACTCCCGGAGAAGACGCAGGAGGTCTTAAAATTAGCCGCCTGTATTGGAGACAAGTTTAATTTAGACGTTTTGGCTATTGTCAAGGAAAAATCTCAGTCGGAAACGGCGGCCCATTTGTGGGAAGCGCTTCAGGCTGGCTTGGTTTTGCCCCTGAGCGAAGCCTACAAAATCCCTCTCGTTTTTACCTCCGATGAAATGAGCAGGGAAGGAAATGAGACAATAGTTCCAGATTCTTCTCTGCTATCATGCTCACCTGGTCTTTTGCCTTACAGCCATCACGCGCCTATCGCTTACAAATTTCTCCATGACCGGGTGCAGCAAGCGGCGTATTCTCTTATTCCGGAATCTCATAAACAACAGACCCATTTAAAAATTGGTGAACTGCTACTGGAGCATACTCCAGCAGAGGAGATTGAAGAAAATATCTTTGAGATTGTCAATCAGTTAAATGTTGGGGCTGGCTTCATCACCAATCAGGCAAAAAAAGATCGTCTAGCCCGATTAAATTTAATAGCTGGTCGAAAAGCCAAAGCAGCGTCAGCTTATGAAGCTGCTGTCACGCAACTAAGAGTAGGGTTAGAACTCTTGGCCGAAAACAGTTGGCAGAGTAACTACGATCTGACACTAGCACTGTATGTAGAAGCGGTGGAAGCAGAATATATTAATACCAATTACGAAAAGTCAGCAATTCTTGCTGAAGTTGTTCTGCAACAAGCTAGCACTCTGCTCGAAAAAGTGAAAGTATACGAGCTACAAATCCAGTATTATATGGCCCAAAATCAGATGTTAAAAGCCATTGATACTGGGCTGCAAGTGCTGGATATGCTGGGTGTTTCCTTGTCAAATGACGAGGGTAACGGGGATTTTCTGGTTGAGTTGCCAGATATCGCAGACTTAGACAATATCCCAGAGATGACAGACCCTTACAAAATAGCGGCTTTAAGTATACTGACTTCTCTTATTTCTCCTGTTGTTACTGCTAATCCCGCAATTTTGACCCCACTTGCAGTGACTTTGGTTAAAATCTGCAGGGAGTATGGTCATTCGCCTTTTGCGGCTTTTGCGTATGCTTTTTATAGTGTAATACTGTGCTCGGTAATAGGGGATATAGATGCCGCATATCAGTCGGGTAACTTGGGATTAACGTTGTTGAATAAATTTAATGCTAACTCGCTTAAATGTAAAGTTAATCAATTATTTTATGGCTTGGTTATACACTGGAAAGAGCCAGCTCAAAAAGCTTTAGTACCATTACTATCAGCGTTTCAAAGTGGAGTGGAAACTGGAGATATAGAATATGCCGGTTATTGTGTTACTGTCTATTGTGCGAGCATATTTTTAACTGGCGAACGATTAGACATTGTAGAAGAGGAACAAAAGCAATATCTTGATTTAGCGCTCAAACTAAAACAAGATTATTCTATCTATTACATCCAGATATTTCACCAATTGACGCTAAATCTTCAAAATGAATCTGAGACCCAATGTCAGTTGGCAGGCAAAAGTTTTAATGAAACACAAATGTTGCCTGTTTTTATTGAAACTAACAATAGAATTTTGCTGTTTATTACTTATCTAGCCAAAACAATTCTATTGTATCTATTTAAAGAACCAAAGAATGCCGTTGCCAATGCCAGTTTAGCCGCCGAACACGCAGTCAGCGTGATTGGAATGGTAGTTTCTGCTCCTCACAACTTCTATTATTCCCTCGCTCTACTCGCTGTTTATCCTCAAGCTTCACACGCCGAACAACAGCAATACATCAGCTTAGTTGAAGCTAATCAAGAAAAAATGCAGAAATGGGCATTTCATGCCCCGTCTAACTTCCAGCATAAGTACGAATTAGTGGAGGCGGAGAAAGCGCGGGTATTGGGTAAAATTGGCAAAGCGATGGAGTATTATGACGCTAGCATTCAAGGAGCCAGAGAACAGGGATACATTCAGGAAGAAGCCCTAGCTAATGAACGGGCTGCCGAGTTTTATTTCTCTCGCGGGCGGGAGAAGATAGCGGAGATTTATTTGACGGATGCTTACTATGGCTATGTTCGCTGGGGAGCAAAAGCAAAAGTGCAGGATTTATCAGAAGAATATCCTGAATTCTTCTCGCGAATACTGACTAAAGAAACTCCCAGCTTCGACGTATCACGGACGACGTGCTCGACGACTACGGGGAGTTTTGCAGCACTGGATTTCGCCTCTGTGATGAAATCTGCTCAAGCTATTTCTGGCGAAATAGTTTTGGAAAGTCTGCTTTCTAAGTTATTGAAAATTGCGATTGAGAATGCTGGAGCTGAAAAAAGCTACTTAATTTTAGAAAAAGATGGTCAACTGGTGGTAGAAGGGACGGCAACCATAGATAATAATGAGGGAGTGGTGCTGCAATCCACACCAATAGAAACGAGTCAAAAATTGCCGTTTTCTCTTCTCAATTATGTGGCTAGAACTCAGAAAAATGTGGTTTTAAAGGATGCGAGTCAGGAGGGAATTTTTACCAGGGATAGCTATATAGTTAACGCCCAACCCAAGTCCGTTTTATGTATGCCGATCGTCCATAAAGGAAAGCTCCTTGGTCTGCTTTACTTGGAAAATAATCTGACAAGGAGTGCGTTTACTCCCGATCGCCTAGAAGTTTTAACCGCCATCTGTTCTCAAGCGGCGATTTCCCTGGAAAATGCCCGACTCTATGCCAATTTGTCTGAGGCGACTGACAACCTGAAACAAGCCAATGAGCAATTAGAAGATTACAGCCGGACTTTAGAACATAAGGTGGAAGAGAGGACGCAGGAATTAAAGGAAAAAAATCTGCTCCTGAGCCAGGAAATTCGCGATCGCGTGCAGATAGAGCAAGCTCTGCGAATATCAGAAGCGCAATTAAAAAAACAAGCCGAACAATTAGAGCTTTCTTTCCAAGAACTCAAGCGCACCCAGACCCAGCTAATTCAGACTGAGAAAATGTCCTCCCTGGGACAGATGGTTGCCGGGGTGGCCCACGAGATCAATAACCCGATTAACTTCATATATGGCAACCTAACTCACGTCAGGACTTACTGTGAAGACATACTAGGACTGGTGAAACTCTATCAAGAACAATACCCCCATCCCACAGCAGCGATTGTTGAGGATATTGAGGCAATCGAATTAGATTTCTTGATGGAAGACTTACCCAAAGTGCTGGATTCGATGAAGGTGGGGGCAGACCGAATTCGCGAAATTGTCCTCTCCCTGCGAAACTTCTCGCGACTGGATGAAGCGGAAATGAAAGAGGTCGATATCCATGAGGGCATCGATAACACCCTACTGATTTTGCAGCACCGACTGCAAGCCAAATTAGACCAGCCTGCTATTCAAATAATTAAAGAGTACGGCCCGCTGCCACTGGTGGAGTGCTATGCGGGCCAACTGAACCAGGTGTTTGTAAATTTACTGGCGAATGCGATTGACACTCTTCATGACCAAAGGGGGGCGCGCACGATCGCAATTCGCACCTCAGTGAGGTATGGTGAAGAAGAAAAATCCCCGATTTCCAATCCCCCCCTTGCCGAAAGCTCTACATTTTCTTCGGCTGAGGTGGATTCCCAGAACCTCGCCCCGGCCCGGAAAGCTCCGCAATTTGTTGTGATTCGCATTTGCGACAATGGGCCCGGTATGACAGAGGAAGTGAACCGGCGGTTGTTCGACCCGTTCTTCACGACGAAACCCGTAGGGAAGGGCACGGGTCTGGGGCTGTCAATCAGCTACCAGATTGTGGTAGAAAAACACCGCGGACAGTTGAAGTGTGTTTCTCATCCCGGTCAGGGAGCAGAGTTCATCATTCAGATTCCTATTAGACAGGACTCTCAAAAATTGGCTTTGCAAAGCCCAACCTGATGAGTAGTTGTTATTGCTATTTCCTGTAGTCCTAAACAGACAATGATCAGTTCTAGTTATGAAGAGAAATCTTGAAAAAGTCTGGGCGCAATTCCTTCTCAGCGCCTCTAATTCTATTCATATTTATGAATATTTTAAACTGGAGTAAGTTCATAATTATAAATTATAGCTATCAGTTACACTGTAAATATGATACCTCACTTACTCCGGGCGATCGCCCTTAACAAAGAGCGCACTCTCCGTATAACAACCATAAGGCTAGAAACTAAAAGAGCGATCGCAATACCGAATGGAAGGGCGATCGACCTTATGGTAATTTTAAAGTATTGGGTATTGCGCTCGCTCTTCGGCGCGACTCGGTTCTGGGGCTTCCAGAAAACGAAAGCAACGTCACACTTGGTTTTTGTCAGTCCACTTCAGGAGATTTTTCGGCGGCTGTTGATAACTACACTTCTAGCGAGGGTGGTGTTCGCCTAGCATACCAGGCATGAATCAGAAGGGTTTGTAAGAACAATACAGGTGTATCAAAGCCGCTGGATGCAATTATTGATTCGACTTCAAGTGGCGGTAGCACAGCAACATCTCGACCATAAGAAGCACGAAACTTTTCAATCTCCTCAGCAGGCATTTCGGAATACCTCAGCATTCGCAGCCAAACCTCCAAAAGGCTTTGGTACGCTGAAGTAGACATATCGGAAGCCTGATCCGCACTGACCAAATATCCGTTAGGGCAAAGTCGTGAAGCAATTTGACTGAAAAAGTTGCGCCGCTGATCTTGTTGCATAAAGAAGTGAGAAACCAGAAGGCAAGTCGCCGCATCGAAAGAGTGCGATGCGGGCAGTGAATCGAGATAGCCTTCGTGAAAAGTGCAACGTGACGCGATACCGCACTCTTCGGCGCGCTGGCGACAGATGTCAAGCATCGGTGCCGCAGGCTCTACCGCAGTAAACTGCCACTGTGGAAACGCTTGAGCCAGATAAATCAATTCCAAGCCGGTTCCCGCACCTACACAGAGAATCCGTGCATCGATAGGAAGTTCAGAAAGTACAAAGCGGATCAGTAAATGAAGTGCGTCGCGCACCGGAGCGAATTTAGCGAATCTTTTGTCGTAGGAAGAAGCGCGTTCTCGATCGAAAACAATAGGTGACTCTTGATTTTGCATTCTAGAAAGCCAATAAGCTTGCAATCTGTATTTTAATCGCTATCTGAATTGGATTTTAGCGCCTTGCTTCAAAACTTACTGGGATCGGGCAAAACAAAAGTAATAAGAATCCTCAAAGCTCCGTCGAAAAAAAAATAGAAAACCCCAAAACCCATTTAATAATCGAGGTTTTGGGGTTTTCTTCCTCGCATCCGGTTCAAATTACAACTTGCGAGGGTGCGATGGTTCTTGACAAATATCGCACTTTTGGCATAACAATAAGGATAGAAATTAAGAGAGCGAGCCTCTTCGAGGGCTTGGCTAACGTACCGAATTGAAGGGCGATTTAAGGCTGGAGTCTCATCTTCCAACAGCCTCTCCATCACTTCACGCAGGTTCGCTTGTAGCTCGTCTAAAGTTTCTCCTTGAGAATGCGCTCTCTTAGAAAGCGGGAACATAGCCTACATATAAAGCAGTGGCAGGGTCTTTTTCAACAACCGCAGTGAACGTTCTCAGAAAGTTAAACTCAAACAGCTTGATTTTTAAGCCAAACGCAACAGCTTTAATCATAGCAGATCTGTCACATCCACCATAATTTTTGATGACCAGCTTGATATTTGTGTTATACTTACGAAGGCTAGATACTCAAATAAGATTGATTACCGCTGTTGATCCTGCGGCGGCAAATTTACAAGGAGTACCATATGTACTCACTGTTGTGAGCTTTTGACGCCGATCGCGGCGTGTGCTATTAGGTTGGAATACGTTTCGAGTATCTAGCTCTTTAATTTAGTCTTGATGAATTATGGGTACTACTTCCCTAAACCTTTCAGAAAAAGAACTGAAAGAAAATTTTTATCAATTAAAAACTCGTGAAGATATTGCAACATTTCTTGAAATAAGTGATTACCAACTTAGGTATCATTTGTATATTTATCCTATTAGCAAAGCCTATACTACATTTGAAATCCCCAAAAAATCTGGAGGTTGCAGAGTAATCTCTACGCCCCAGACATCTCTTAAGATAATTCAACAAAAATTGAACCAAGTTTTTAGAAGCGTATATCAACCAAAGCCATCAACACATGGTTTTACTATTGGAAAAAGTATTGTAACAAACGCGAAACAGCATCTTAGACAAAAATATGTTTTGAATCTTGACCTGAAAGATTTTTTCCCGTCTATTAATTTTGGCAGGGTTCGTGGACTTCTGATGTCTCGTCCATACAGTTGTACTGACGAAGTTGCAACAATCCTATCTCAGATCTGTTGCCATGAAAACCAGCTACCACAGGGTGCACCAACCTCACCCATCGTCTCGAACATGATTTGCGCGAAACTAGATTCTCAATTACAGCGATTAGCACAGAAATATCAATGTATTTATACTAGATATGCTGATGATATTACGTTTTCTACATCAAGACCAAGATTTCCACCTCATTTAGCTTGGTTCTCTAGAGAATCAGAACAACTGAGTTTAGGTAATGAATTAAAAAATATTATTGAAGATAATGGATTTTTAGTCAATGAGTCAAAAGTTAGATTACAAAGTAGATATAAGCGTCAAGAAGTTACTGGAATTACAGTAAACGAAAAGCTAAATGTAAAACGTAAATATATTCGACAAGTTCGTGCTGTGCTTCATGCCTGGGAAAAATATGGTGTTGAGAATGCAGAAGCTGAGTTTTGGGAACGATTTGATGAAAAGCATCGCTTAGATACTATTCCCGATAGTTTTAGAAATATTATTAGAGGGAGAATTGAATTTATTGGTTCAGTTAGAGGGTTTGACGATCCAATTTACTTAAAATTTTTAAAATGGCTAAAAAAGCTTGCTCCTGACCTAGTAAGCGATGCAAAGCTGGATATTTACAATCCTCAAAAGCTAGTTGTAGAGGAAAAGAATATCTTACCAACACCTCTTATTTGGAGTGAAGGAAAAACGGATATAAAGCATCTAAAATCAGCTTTCAAATGGTTGAGTGATAATGGTATTACCTATGAATTCAAACTAGAGTATAAGGAAGACTTAGATGAACAGAAACAGGGCAGTAGTGAGCTACTTAAAATCTGTGAGCATTTCTGTAAAAACAAACAGATTCAGCCTATAATTGCAATTTTTGACCGAGATGAACCTGACTTTATAAAAAAAACTCATGATGATGCTAAAGGATTCAAAGACTGGGGAAACGGAGTATATTCATTTGCAATACCAGTTCCTCGACATCGTTCAGATCGAGACGGAATATGTATAGAACTTTATTATAAAGACAACGAAATTAAGAGAGAAGATAAGGATGCTCGAAGATTATTTTTAAGTAATGAATTCAGCGAAAAAAGTGGAAGACATCAAGACGGTCTGATCTATCCTGATAGGAATAAAATCAAAGGTAACCAGCTAAAAATAATAAATAATAATGTTTTTGATACAAATGATAATAATGTGGCGCTTTCAAAAGATAAGTTTGCCGCTTACATTTTTGAAGGTATTGATGGTTTTAATGACTTTGATTTTGGAGAGTTTCAAGAGATATTTAGGGTTATTGAAAAGATATTAAAGCATTTCTCTGAATCGTGATAATTTTATCTATAGAAAACCCCCAAACCCGATTTTAAAATCGGGTTTGGGGTTTTATTCCTACATCTGGTTCAAATCACAACTTACTCGGCTCGATCGCCGGAGCACGCAGAGACACAGTTTTATCCGCAGCAGCCTTAGCCACAAGCGACGGCACAGAATCGCGCAATTTTGCAGTCAACTGTACAGTAGTCGCATCGTAAACCTGAGTCAGCATCTTCGGATACAAACCAATGCCAATAATCGGCACTAACAGAGCCGCAATAATAAACACTTCTCGCGGTTCCGCATCCACCAATTCCTCGTGTTCCGACAATTCCTTATTCTCAGGGCCGTAGAAGATTTCGCGCAACATCGACAGCAGATAAATCGGAGTTAAAATCACCCCGACAGCAGCTAGAAATACCACGCAAACCTTAAACACAGGATTGTAAGCATCGCTGGTTGCAAAACCCACAAACACCATCAGTTCTGCTACAAAACCGCTCATTCCCGGCAAAGCCAAAGAAGCCATAGAACAAGCAGTCCACATGGCAAAAACCTTACGCATTTTCTGTCCTACACCGCCCATTTCGTCGAGCATGAGGGTGTGAGTGCGATCGTAAGTGCATCCTACCATAAAGAACAAACTCGCCCCAATTAAACCGTGGGAAACCATTTGCAGCATTGCACCGCTAATTCCCAAATCGGTAAACGAAGCTATCCCAATCAGCACAAACCCCATGTGCGAAATCGAAGAATAAGCAATTTTCCGCTTCAAATTTCGCTGAGCAAAAGAAGTTAAGGCGGCGTAAACAATATTTACCACACCCAAAATTACTAAAATCGGTGCGAAGGTAGCGTGAGCATCTGGGAGCATTCCCGCATTCATCCGCAGCAAAGCGTAGCCGCCCATTTTTAGCAGAATTCCTGCTAGCAACATATGGGCGGGTGCGGTTGCTTCGCCGTGAGCGTCAGGCAGCCAAGTGTGCAGCGGAAAAATTGGCAGTTTGACGCCGTAAGCTATTAAGAAACCTGTATACAGGATCAATTCTACATTCGGGGCGTAATCTTTAGCTGCGATCGCCCGCATATCGAAAGTCACCGTATCGCCGTAAAACGCCATCGTCAGCCCGCCAAGCAAAATAAACAGCGAACCGCCTGCGGTGTACAGGATAAACTTAGTTGCTGCGTAGAGGCGCTTTTTGCCGCCCCAGATGGACAAAATCAGGTAAATCGGGACTAATTCTAGTTCCCAAACCAGGAAAAACAGCAACATATCCTGCACGGCAAAAACTGCGATTTGGCCGCCGTACATTGTCAGCATCAAAAAGTAAAAAAGCTTCGGTTTAAATGTGACCGGCCAAGCTGCTAAAGTAGCCAGCGTAGTAATAAAACCAGTCAGCAAAATCAGCGGCATCGATAAACCGTCAGCACCCACCGACCAATTCAAATCGAGTTGCTGCACCCAAGTATAGCTTTCTACCAGTTGCAAATCTGGATTGCTGAAGTCGTACTGAGTGTAAAAAGCGTAAACAAGTAGGGCAAAATCGATTAAACCCACAATTAGGGCATACCACCGCACCGTCTTGCCATCCTTATCGGGAATTAAAGGAATCAGCAAGGACGCAGCAATGGGAAACAGAATTGTTGTTGTTAACCAGGGAAAGTTAGCTGTATCCATTGCGTTTTAAAATGATCCATCAGTTATTAGGTTTAAACACATTTTGGCAATTTTAGCCTAAATTTTATACTTTCTTTAGACGGAACATTTTTTTTTGCTATTATTTGGACAAATTATGCGATCGCAACAGTTAAGTTTAATGAAAGATTTATTTCTATAGCAATCCTCGCATCATTTGTGAATTTCTTACTCCCTCCCCTTGCCAAGGGGAGGGTTGTGGTGGGGTAAAAAATTTATGACTCCTGCAAGGATTGCTATATTTGCTAATTGTCAATTGTGATTTATTAACCTAATACCATTTTTTAAAATATCTCCTAGTGGGGATACGGTCATGCCCAAAGCGTGTAAACTTAAGCCTAAAATCCTTGATAAATATTGCTTTTACCTGAGTCTAGCTCCTCCTAAATCCCCCTTAAGAAGGGGGACTTTGAGAAGATTCCTGTCCCCCCCTTAAGAAGGGGGGGTCGAACCCTAATCGTCAGAGAGCAGACCCGTACTAGGTTTGACATGGTTGTTGACACCAATGGACAAGGCCGTGTCCCTACAGATTTAACCGACTCCAGAAACGATCGCAAAACCCAGAACTGCGACAAACACAATCAGGGCATAAAATTGAGCGCGACCGCTCTCAAAGTATTTCAAACCTTCGCCGCTAACCAGGGTGATAAGCCCGGTTAAGTTGACGACACCATCGACGACTCGCAAATCAACTTCCATGACTTGCCGCGCTAAACGGCGGCTGCCTTTGACAAAAAGAAAATCGTTGATATCGTCGAGATACCACTTGTTGAGGGAGAACTCGTAAAGCGGTTTGATTTTTTGGGCGATCGCACTTGCGTCAATTTTACGGCTCAAATACATCAGAGAAGCCAAAGTAATGCCCAGCAAAGCAATACCTACAGAGCTTCCGCCCATAATCAAAAATTCCGTCAAATTGAACTCAGCAGCGTGTGCCAAAACTTCTTCGAGAGACTCGCCTGGAGCGCGAACAAACTGCTCGAAATAATTGGCAAACGGCGTACCGAGAAAACCGATAAACACAGAAGGTACCGCCAGCAACACTAACGGCAGAGCCATTGTCAGAGGAGATTCGTGAGGCAAATGGTCGTGCTCATCGTGACTGTCGCCAGTTGATGCCAATTCCTTAACGTTCATTGCTCCCGGGCCAAAAACAAGACCGGGTTGCAAGAGTTGACGCTTGATGGCGCTGTCATTGCCCCGGAATTCGCCCTCAAAGGTGCTGAAATACATCCGGAACATATAAAACGCGGTCATCCCGGCCGTCAACCAGCTAACAGCCCACAGAGCGGGATTTGCTGCAAAGGCGCTGGCGAGGATTTCGTCTTTTGACCAAAAACCAGCAAACGGCGGAATTCCGCAGATTGCCAAATTTCCGATTAAAAAGCAAGCAGAGGTAATCGGCATATATTTCCGCAAGCCGCCCATGACTCGCATATCTTGAGCGAGTGCGGGGTTGTGGCCTACAACTGCTTCCATACCGTGAATCACTGAACCTGAACACAGGAACAGCATTGCTTTGAAGTAAGCGTGAGTCATCAAGTGGAAAAGTCCGGCACTGTAAGCGCCGACGCCCATTGCCATCACCATGTAGCCGAGTTGGGAGATGGTGGAGTAGGCTAAGCCTTTTTTGATGTCATTTTGGGTAATCGCGATCGAAGCGCCCATAAATGCCGTAAAACAGCCTGTACAGGCGATCAAATTCATGACTGCCGGCAACCCTTCAAACACCGGGTACATCCGAGCGATCAGGAATACGCCAGCGGCTACCATTGTCGCGGCGTGGATTAAGGCCGAAATCGGTGTCGGGCCTTCCATTGCGTCTGGTAGCCAGACGTGGAGGGGGAATTGAGCGGATTTGGCTGCTGGTCCCAAAAATATGAGGACGCCGAAGATTGTCGCCAGAGTCGCCGAAAGAGCACCGGATTCGACTAATGAGTGCAGGCGTTCGCCCATCACCTCAAATTCAAAGCTGCCGGTGGCCCAGTAAATGCCGAGGATGCCCAGCAGCAGGCCGAAGTCGCCGACGCGGTTGGTGACAAAAGCTTTTTGGCAAGCGTCAGCAGCGGGTTTGCGATCGTACCAAAATCCGACTAGCAGGTACGAACACATACCTACGAGTTCCCAAAAAATGTAAATCTGAACGATGTTCGGGCTGATTACTAGACCCAACATCGACGCGCTGAAGATGCTCAGGTAGGCGTAAAAGCGCACGTACCCGTCATCGTGAGCCATGTAGCCGTCGGTGTAAATCATCACCAAAAAGGCGACCGTAGTGACGATCGCCAGCATCACCGACGTTAGGGGGTCGATAATATAGCCCATATTCAGCGAGAAGTCGCCAGCAGAAGCCCACTGAATACTGCGGGTGTAGGGTGCGTGGCCCTGTAGTTGACTCCACAGCAATGCGAAAGAGAGTACCATTGACCCTCCGAGCGCGGAGACGATTAATATCGCATTCGCTTGTCGGAGTTTGTTGGTTGCCTGGTTAAAGGTGATTAAGCCTAGACCTACTAGCATTGCGCCTGCCAGCGGCAGGACTGGAATCAGCCAAGCGTATTGATAAAGCAGTTCCATGACTGATAGGTAGTTTAAAGTTTCTACTAGATTGACAAAACTGTAAACAATTGTGACACAGGCTTGGACGACTGGGCATAAATGCTTGATTTTTTTTGAAGTATGCTGAGTTGGCGGCCTTATCGATTTAGGTTGTTAGGAGTTAATGTGCCATAAATCTCACCCCGAACCGAGTCGGGATGAATGAATGCCCGTGAAACTGATATTGCGGAGGTCGATCGCGATTACCCCAAGTTTAGAATCGAATCTGTAGTGGATGCGATGAATGTGGAACTGCGAACAGTTGCCGGTGTTGCATTTAAAACATTCGCTAAAATGTCGCCATTAGCTAACAAGATTAGCGTGTTTGCACCCTCGGCCGTGAAATTGAGGTCATTAAGAGTGATACTGCCCGCGATCGCAATTCTATCCCCTTGATTTAAATCGGTAATTCGATCGGCAAAATTTGCATCCCGCACCCCTGCATCAACATCTATTTTGATAATAAAATTATCTATTTCGCCGCCGCCGGTAAGAATATCAAAACCTGCATCGCCTAATAAAAAATCATTGCCTTCGCCGCCGTTGAGAGTATCCTTTTCTCTACCTCCCCGCAAAAAATCACTGCCACTTCCGCCGTCTAGACTATCATTATCTTGACCGCCGGTGAGCAGATCGCTGCCATCATCTCCGAAAATTAAATCGCTGCCTTTGCCACCCCGCAGCAAGTCGCTACCAGCGCCGCCGCGCAGCACATCATTTTCAGCATTCCCATTAATTACATCATCATTTGATGAACCACTCACGGTATCGTTACCGTCTAAGGCTCGCACGCCGCCAGGAAATTGGGTCGCACTGTTTGGAGGTATTTGAAATAAATCATTGCCAAGAGTTAAGTCAAAAAAACCTCCGCTAACGGATGCAGTCAATAACTTATTAAAAACGCTCAACTGCTCAAAGTCTGTGATACTTCCAGGAAGCTGCCGCACAAATTCCCGCGACTCCTGCGAGGGAATCAAAATCAATTGGTTCAAGAACGCGTCGTCCTCAGTACGCAAAGCTTCCAAAACCCTCTCCAAGTTCACCACCTCAATCTTAATTGTGGCAGTGAGATTCGGCTGCTGCTGCTGGAAGCGCTCCACCAGTTCCTGCAGTTCTTCCTTGTTAAAAAACAAGGGAATCACCTCTTGCTGGTTGCGCTGAATCGTCAAATAACCATTTTCCGGGCCACCTCTTGCCAAAAACAGAGGTACACCGTTGAACTCGTTAACCTGTTGACCAGTCTGCTGAAGTACAGTTTTAGCCAACTGCACCTGCTGCGGAGCCGGAACGTAAGAAAATTGGATCTCCTCCGGCGTGCCTTTATTTGCTTGAGAAAGCTGGTAAATTTCCCCTAGCGACACCGGCGTCACGCGCACGGAGGCCGCCAACTGAGGGTTTGTAGTTTTCAGTTGATCGATAAAAGCTTGAGCATCCTGCTGGCTGATAAAAATTCGTGCCACTGAATCATTGCCGGTTTGACCCTCACCTTGTTTGGGAACAGTAGAGATGAGGGGAGCACCCTGAGCATCTGTAATCACAAACACGGGCACCGGGCGCAGCTTTTCGTCAATTTCTGTATTAGACAGTGCTAATGCTTTGAGATTTTCCGCTTCGGAGGCAGGGAGCAAGTCAACATTATTAACTAAATTAGACATGGTGGTATTAACACGTGTTAAATTCGTTAAATCTTGTACTTACCGGCACAATAGGTGTTATATCCCCGAATTTTTTAAGAAGTCGGGGGTCTAACAGCTATGGACTTAAAAATGTTACCTGTTGGCTACTTCCTGAAGTTGCAGCCGTTGAGATGGGGAAGCTACGTGAGCCGCGAGCATCCAGGAATCCAGAGTCCGCCGCAGTTCCTCGCGTCCTTTGTAGTCTTCCAATCTAAATCGAACTTTATCGCCCTCAAACAAAATCAGCGTGGGCAAACTTGTCAGCCGATAAGTGTGGGCCAACTTGAAACATTGATCGGCATTCACCCCAACCAGCTTGACTTTTTCTGCCCACTGTGCCTCAAAAGTCTTAAGCGTGGGGTCGATCGCGCGGCACAAACCGCACCAAGGAGCCGAAAAGTGAACTAAAACGGGGGTAGAGGCTTGAAACACCTCTTGTGCAAAAGTGCGTTCGCTAACCGACAACACCATGAGCCCTCAAAATTTAATAATTTTTTTTCTATCCTAGGGATCATGCTACCAGTATATGTTCCTAGTGACACGCATCAAAAAAGGATGAATTTCCCACAGCAGGCCCGTAAAAATGACTACACCTAGGTAGGAAGGGCGCAGAAACTCAAGCAAATCAAGGGTTTGACGCTTTTGTAGGATTGCCAAAAAAGGCATGATTGAGGTTCGAGATTTGATGGTTTCAAAGGATTCTCCAAAACGAGCCTGAAGCCGCCTGTCGCCGTGCCACACTCCGAACAGGTGGTGAAGTACCAAACCGATGGAAGTGACAAGGGTAAAGCTAGTGCCAATCCACAGGGTGTGGGCGACGCACCAAATCAGTTGTCCCACCATTTGCGGGTGACGGGTGATACGAATGATGCCAGTTTCGTAGAGGTGAACTTGGGGCTTTTGGACGGCGGCAATTTCTAGGAGGTTGAAAGTTGCTGGGTACAGAAACAGAAAGGAAATTGCCGAAAGTATCCAAACTGCGGGTTTAACTCCGGGAACGCCCTGTACTTGCCAAAGCTGCAGGCCGTCGTAGCGGTGATTGAAAAAGTAGACAATCAGAATGACGGCTAGCGGCAAACTGACAAGGGCAAACAAAACGCGGTAAAGTCTCGGCCCGATCAGCTTTTCGCCTTTTGGCCGAAGGGCTGCTAAACCGCTGTGGGCGATCGCAAAAACCAGTAACAGGCCCAGAATAACAAAGTGGGAGTCGAGCGCCAAGTCGATCGTCATTGCAAATATTAAGAAAAGTTATTGATTCTCGGCCAATTTGTGTCACAAAGTATCTATGGGAGCATTCAGCGGTTATCAGTCAGTTAACTGTTCACTGTTCGCTGTTGACTGTTCGCTGTTCGCTGTTGACTGTTCGCTGTTGACTGTTCGCTGTTTGCTGTTCGCTGCCTACAGTCAACCGTCAACCGTCAACTGACAACTGACAACTGACAACTGACAATTTAGATATATGTCTGACCTTCCTTTCACTTTAGACCAGTTACGCATTCTCAAGGCGATCGCCTCTGAAGGAAGCTTCAAACGCGCCGCGGACAGCCTCTATGTATCCCAGCCAGCAGTTAGCTTGCAGGTGCAAAACTTAGAGAGACAATTGGACGTGCCGCTGTTTGACCGGGGGGGGCGGCGGGCGCAACTGACCGAAGCCGGACACCTGCTGCTGAGTTACGGCGAGAAAATTTTATCGCTTTGCCAGGAAACTTGTCGAGCTCTGGAAGACTTGCAAAATCTCCAAGGCGGTACTTTGATCGTCGGCGCTTCTCAAACAACGGGAACCTATTTGCTGCCCCGGATGATCGGGATGTTTCGCCAAAAGTACCCGGATGTAGCAGTACAGCTTCACGTTCACTCGACCCGCCGCACGGCGTGGAGTGTGGCTAACGGGCAAATCGATTTGGCAATTGTTGGCGGAGAAATTCCTACCGAACTTGTAGAAGCTTTAGAAATTGTTCCTTACGCTGAGGACGAACTGGCTTTAATTCTTCCTCCGTCTCACCCGATGGTACAACAAGAAACTATCCAAAAAGAAGACCTTTACAAATTGCAGTTTATATCCCTCGATTCGCAGTCTACGATCCGCAAAGTAATCGATCAGGTACTGACTCGCTGCGGCATTGACACGCGCCGCTTGAAAATCGAGATGGAACTAAATTCGATCGAAGCCATTAAAAATGCCGTTCAGTCCGGGCTGGGAGCTGCTTTTGTCTCGGTTTCGGCGATCGAAAAAGAGTTGCTCATGGGCGTCTTGCACAAATCTCAAATGGACGAAGTTTTGGTAACTCGCATTTTGTCGCTGATTTACAACCCCAACCGCTACCGTTCTAAAGCAGCAGAGGCTTTCAGCAATGAAATTTTGCCGCAGTTTGCTACTTATTCGACCATCCTGGAGAAGAAAGAACCCCCGGCGCTCGATTTGGGATTCATAGAAATAGCAACTCCGAACTCAGCGGGAAGTTAATCTCTTAGGTCGCTGGCAGTTAGCAGTTCGCGGTTAGTTGAGAAATCCAAATCTGATTTAACAATCGCTTTTTCTTCCTTCTTCCCTCTTCCTTCTTCCCTCTTCGTTCTTCTTAGCAAACAAAAATGGAAGTTTACTGCACCCGACCGGGCTGCCCGCGCCCTCAAAACTCTTTTCCCGACCTCGATGACAGTTCGCTGCTGAAAACCGTGCAGCAAAAGTTTTGCACGGCTTGCGGGATGCCCATGATTTTGAGCGGGCGCTATTTGCCCGTGAGGTTGTTGGGTCAAGGCGGTTTTGGGGCGGCATTTTTGGCCAGAGACCGCTATACTCCCGCGATGCGGCAGTGCGTTGCTAAACTTTTGCAGCCGTCGGTAAGTCTGACTCCGCCCCAGCTACAAATCGCTCAAACTCTGTTTGAACGGGAAGCGGCGGTGCTGGAAGAACTGGGAAACGAACATTCCCAAATTCCGAGTTTGCTGGCTTTTTTTGAGCTGACTGTTGCGAGTTTGCAGCCGGGAAAAAACGATCAGTTTTTCTATCTGGTTCAAGAATTTATAGACGGTAAAAATTTGGAGGATGAACTAGCTGTTAAAGGCAGATTTTCAGAGGCGGAAACGGTGGAGGTGCTGCGGGAAATTTTGAAGGTTCTCGATTTTGTGCACTCTCGCGGTTCGATTCACCGAGATATTAAACCTGCTAATATTATGCGGGGTAAAAACGGTCGGCTTTATTTATTAGATTTTGGGGCTGTTAAACAAGTAACACAAAGTGTTGGGAGTGCAAAAGCTTCGACTGGTATTTATTCTTTGGGTTATGCTCCCCCAGAACAGATGAGCGGGCAAGAAGTTTATCCGGCAACGGATTTGTATGCTTTGGCTGTAACTTGTATTACTTTGCTGAGTGGTTTGCAGCCGACGGAGTTGTTTGATAGTTACAGAAACGAGTGGAATTGGCAGTCGCGGGTGCAGGTAAGTTCGCGTTTGGCTCACGTTCTCGATCGAATGTTATTATCAGCTCCTAGCCAGCGGTTTCAATCTGCGAGTGAGGTGGAAGCGGCTCTGATGTCTCGGCCTCAACAACATTCTCAACCACCTACAGTCGTGGTGGCGCCGCCTCCGATACCTATTCAACCGACTCAGCCGCCTCCTGTACGGGTTCCTGCAACTCCTCCAGGAGGGCTGCAACCTTCCCAGAGAGCGACTTTTTCGATTTGGGAGGTTTTGTCGGGGGCGGCGTTTACGGGTTTTGAGGGGGGGTTGCTGGCGATCGCCCTGACGAGTTTGTTTCCCTCTCCAGGCTTGAGTATCGGATTGTTGGGGATGATTGTGGCGGGTTTGATTTACGGCCAGTACCGCAGGGCGATCGAACAAACTGAGATGTTGATTATTGGTGCAGGTACTCTGGCTTTGCTGTGGTTTTTCCCGGCTTTACAGACGGCGGCACTTGCGATTTATCCGAATTCTCCGATCACTGGCGTGTTGTTTGTGGGATGGTTGGGTGCTTTGGGTGCGATCGCTGGAACAGCTATTTTTCGCTTGATTTATAAGTTACTTTCAAACGTTTTTTAAGCTAATTAAATCGATGCAAAATCAGAAGTTGATTAACCCGAATTGGGTGATTGCTTGGGGCCCAGAAGCCCGATCGCACCCTGCAACTTGGGAAACTTCCGGTTTTGCCATAATCGGAGCTGAACCCACCTTCAGCCCCCATCAGCGATTTGTGCTGGTAGGTGACTGCTGCTTCGATCGCAGCCCCATGCTCAAACAACAGATTGACACAGATGGATTGACCGATTTGGCGATCGTCGCGCGGCTGTGGGAGCAGTACGGTACTAAAACACTGAGCTTGCTGTCAGGACAATTTGCCCTTGCCGTGTGGGATAGAGACGAGGAAACCTTGTGTCTGGGGCGCGATCGCGTGGGAGCCAAAACGCTCTATTGTACCCGTACAGGAACGACTCGCTGGATCGCGCCTCGACTGCGATCGCTCAATCCGTATCACGATCGAGAACTTGATTTAGTTGCTTTGCGCGACTACTTGTGCTGTGCGTTTGTACCCGGAGCACAAACGCTGTGGAAAGCCGTGCGAGAGTTGCGGCCCGGTAGCTACCTGTACTTACCGGAAGTTGAGGCGCAGAGATACTGGCAGCCACAGGAGCAAATTACTAACGCCGATCGCCCTTTGGAATGGCACAGTCAACAAGTGCGATCGCTTTTGGAACAACTGGTGCAGGAAGCGCTACCAGCGGGAGAACCAGTCGCAGCATATCTTTCGGGCGGTATTGATTCAAGTTGCGTCACGGCGATCGCCACAAGGCTGCACGATCGTCCGGTGCACACTTTTTCCATGCACTTTGGCGCTCAATATCCCAGCGAGATTGAATTTGCCAACCTCGTCGCAGCACATTGTGGCACTGAGCACCATATTTTAGAAGTTTCGCCAAAGCAAATTTGGGAGTTGCTACCGGAAACGTTGGCGGCGATGGACGATCCGGTGGGGGAAGGCTTGACGGTGCCAAATTTGCTGCTGGGGCGATCGGCAAAGCAATTCGCAGACGTGGTACTCAATGGCGAAGGCGGCGATCCGTGCTTTGGCGGGCCGAAAAATAAGCCGATGTTACTCAACAGTTTGTACGGTTCGATTCAGGGTAAACCAGATCCGATGGCAGCTTACTTGACTTCGTTTCAAAAATGCTATGTGGATTTGCCACGTTTGCTGAAGCCGGAGGTTTGGGAAAAGGTGAAGAATGCGCCTTCCGTCTTTGGTGAGGAATTGCAACAGACAGAAACGACGTTTTTGAATAGGCTGATGCGGCTCAACATTGAGTTTAAAGGAGCCGATTACATTTTGACCAAGGTGAATAATCTCACGGCTGCGGCGGGACTAAAAGCTCGATCGCCCCTATTCGATGCGCGGATGGTGGCACTAAGTTTGCAAATTCCCCCAGAATATAAGCTTTCGGGCGCGCAGGAAAAAGCGGTTCTCAAAGCTGCTGTGGCGGATTTGCTGCCCGATGTCATTGTCAACCGTCCGAAAAGCGGCATGGTGATGTCGATGCAGCAGTGGTTTTTAAGGGATTGGCAGCGGCAAGCGCGATCGTTGCTGCTGAATCGTCATGCGGCGATCGCGCCTTACCTCGATCGAACACTAATCCGCGAGTGGCTAAACTATCGTGGCGAAGTTTTTCCCCGCTATGGGCTGAAGCTGTGGCTGCTGGTGACGCTGGAAATTTGGTTACAAGTCAATCGCCGTTAGTTACCCCAAATTAGGACACGGCGCCGCGCCTTTCGTCGTGTCAACTTCAGCAGTTGACGCCCAAATTTCTCGATCTACAGCGGCATTTTTCCTATGCGGTTTTCGCTCTTGTTTATAGAACTGATTTGACATCTTTTAGGCTGCCAGCCTTTTAATCATCAGCGTAATAATATGAATTCCGGTTGTATTGGAATGATTAAACCGCAGAGGATACAGAGAAACGGAAGAGACAGATGAATCATTCCGATGCCAACGGATTTGATATAAAACCAAGATTCACCTTGGTCGTTGAATTAGCGAGAACTCTCTCAAAATTATTAACCAGGATTTTGCACCTTTCTCTCCAATAATTTCATGTCATGTCCGCTCGATTAACCATAATATTCGGGTCGGGGCAAGTTTTTGAGATTGTCAATTATTGGCAGGTATTCTTGGTGAACCCGCCCTACAAAAATCGCGGTTCCTCGACCGGACATGATATCAGTTGTGAATTTCTTATTTAACCATCCGCATTATTAACCACCCGCAATTTCAAGCACTATTTTACCTGTTACTGATCCTGTTTCTAACAGTTCGTGAGCTGCTTGCGCTTGTTCGAGAGGAAAAGTTTTGCTGACGTGAATTTTTAGCAAGTTGCGATCGCACAAACGAGTGCACTTCTGCAAAATATGAGCCTGCTGTTCCTGTTCCTCCACCAAACCTTCCAGCATCGGGGTTAACATTAATTCCAGACTAATTCTCAGATTCCGCATTCTCGCTGTTTTCAAATTGCCCAAAGCTGGATCGGGTTCCAAAATTGTTACCAAATCTCCATAAATCTTCACAGCCGGAATAGTTTGGTAAAAAGTTTCTCCCCCGACTGTATCGAAAGCCAAATCAACTCCTTGTCCTTGAGTCCAAGTTAAAACCTCATCGACAACATTGGTATTTTTGTATAAAATAACTGAATCTGCACCTAAGTGCTTGACAAAATTGGCTTTTTCCTCAGAGCTAACAGTCGTGCAAACCTCTGCCCCCTGCAACTTCGCCAACTGTACCGCGACGTGGCCGACACCGCCTGCACCAGCTTGAACCAGCACTTTTTGGCCGGCTTCCAAGCGCCCTCGATCGTACAGCGATTCCCAAGCTGTAATTAAAACTAACGGTGCCGCCGCCGCCTCAGCAAAACTTAAAGCAGCAGGCTTGAGGGCGAGAAAGCGTTCGTCTACAACGGCAAATTCAGCATAAGTACCGATCGACCCGCCCATACCGCCATTGCAGAAAAAAACTTCGTCTCCCACTTGGAAACTTTGCACACCAGCACCGACAGCCTCTACGACTCCAGCACCGTCGCACCCCAAAACGTGAGGAGCTTTATCGGGGTAAAAAGTGCCGCGCGATCGCAACTTAGTATCTATCGGATTGATACCAGCCGCTCGCAACCGCACCAAAACTTCAGTTTCTGTTTGTATAGTAGGGGCGGGGATATCTTGCAGTTTCAACACGGACGGGCTTCCGGGGGTTTGAAAAACGATCGCTTTCATCATGGGTGTTACACTAGATCAGATAATCCCTAGACTTTATTGTATATTGCTTAGCAAAGCAACAAAAAACTTTTCGTTTATCCCAAAATTTATGATTGTTGTTGAAAGGCCTTACATAGATCGTCAGCATCAGTTTTATAAACAGTTTGATGACTTATCATTTCTATCCAAAAATCTCAACGATCATGGTAAATATTTATGAGGAAACACTTTTTCACTTCTGAACCTAAAGTTAGTGGTACTAAAATTATCACACAGTTATTTGCCATCTTAAAACCTAGAGACTTCTCTCAATCATTCCCTGCTAAAATTAGCAATCAAGTTCTCAAACAAATTGTTCACGCTTGGGAGGATTGCCAAAAGTCAAGAAGAGCTTATGACCGAAATATACCTACATTTTTATTCCTCCCCAGCATCCCCCAATACCAACCTAAAATCTGTACAGGTAACTTGTTCAGTTCTGATAACCAATCCATAGAAAAAAGGGGGATAAACCCCAATAAGGGACTAATTTATTTATCTCAAAGTGACATAATAATTTCTACAAACTCCCAAAATGTCATAAAGGTAAGGGTAGTTCCTGCAAAAGCGCTATACCTTTTTGAGGTGGCTAATCTAAAGCCTGTAAGGTTGGTGGATTTAAATTACCATCTCAGAGCAGGTATATGTTTAGGGATTGATAACCTCGTCGCTGTGACATCTAATAAGCCAACATTTACTCCAACTATTTATGATAAAAAACCTCTCAAATCAATTAATAAAGGTGTCAATCACCACAGAGCATTTTTACTTTCAAAATTTGACCAGGGAAAATCTACCACGCGCCAAATCCAACAAATCACCTTTAATCGAAACAAGCAATTAGAAAACTACCTTCAGCAGACCAGAAGTTGGATTGTCAAGCGGTTGGGGGATGAGAAAATAATCCAGTTAATTATTGGCACAAATGTGAGGGTAAAACAAAATATCAAATTAGAAAAAAAATATCTCATTTTTGGAGTAAGTCCTCATATCCCGCTCATAAAATTTATTACTTACAAAACTGAGTTAGTCGGTATCAAGGTAATAGTTACACAAGCATATTATACAAATAAGTGCAGTTTTGGGGATTTAGAGCCTGTCGGTAAGCAAGACTCTTGCCAGGGTAAGAGGGGTAAACGCGGGTGGTTTCGGTCTTGGAATGAAAGTCGGATTAATGCTGATGTAAATGCAGCGTTAAATATGATTAGAAAAGTAAACGTAAACTTACCCCATTAGAGGAGTGCCACAACCGTATATATGTGTTTACAATTTCACCTGCACGGGTTCAGCCTGTACGAAAAAAAACACAAAAAGTTCGGTAATGTCAAGTATTGCCAGGTTTTTTGTGAACTGTTAACTCTCTTGTCGCCTTCGTGGCGATCTGACCTTGTATTCGTTACCCATCCGTGACGATACTTAGTTATTTTTAAATAGATTGGCTTCAGATAACTACAACAATTGTCGAGCGGTGCTAATCGATGTTCGATCTAGATTTATTTTTTTACTTTGAGATTCTTGCATATCTTCTGGGATTATTGGCGACTTTAGCCGTGGTGTCCGCGATTTATCTCAAGTGGCACCGAAGGCCTTCCAGTCTACCGCTAGCCCAAGAGCAACGGCAGTTGGTAGACTTAAAGCCCGACGATTTATCTGCAGGATTGAAAATGCGGAAAAACTTTTTGATTTTCCCCAACTCAAATCGGTGGCCGGCAACTGACAGCTTCTTGGGTAAAGTTTTAGGTATAAGCCGTGCTGTATTCTTTGCGAAGCAACAGCGCCTAACTGTGAATTCTTCGCCTATTGTGGGGCCTGGAACCAGCAAAACCCTAAGTCTGAGCATTTCGGGTTCGAGGGGGGAAAATCCCGATCGCCCGAATGCCGAGAATCCTCCCAAAGTTAATGCTTTCGCGCAATTAGAGGAAGATTTGCTGGGCGAAATCCTAGCAGGTACTGATTCGCCGGGGGGAGCAGAATTCTTTGATGCCTTAGTTTGCCACTTAGCCTCAGCACTCGGAGTTCGCACCGCCGTAGCTGCCAAATCGATCAAGTCGAAGGCACGCACCGATGCTGCTGCCGATAGATTGCAACTTATCAGTTTTTGGAGCGACGGACAGCAGCAGCCAAACTTTGAGTGCGACACCGCCAATACTCCCGAAGCGCGGGTGCTGGAGGCGGGAATGTATTCCTGTCCCGACAACCTCGGGGAAACCTTTCCAGAAGACCGCAGACCGGTAGTTACAGGTGCGCGCAGTTTCCTGGGAGTCTTGCTGAAAAACTCTTACGGCGAACCTTTAGGCATTATTTGTATTTTCCACGATCGACCCCTGGTCGAAGCACATCTTGCCAAATTCCGATTAATTCTCAGCATCTTTGCCGGACGGGCCGCCGCCGAATTAGAGCGGCAGCGCCTAGAAGCAGCACTGTCCACTGTAGAAGCGAAATACTGCGCCCTGGTAGAACAAATGCCCGCTGTCACCTACATTTCTCCCCTCAACCGCAAGGCTGCCAAACTTTACATCAGCCCGCAAATCGAGACTTTTCTAGGTTATTCTGTAGCTGAATGGAGAGCAGACCCTGACCTGTGGTTGAAACTCGTTCACCCAGAAGACCGTGATCGGGTGTTAGTTGAAAACGCCACACAGAAATTCAGCGATGGAGAAGATATTTTCTGCGAGGGGTCGCTGGTTTCAGAATACCGCGCGATCGCCCGCAACGGCCGAGTCGTCTGGTTCCGCGATCAAGCGACCGCAGTTCGCGATGAAGCAAGCAAGTCTGTCATCCTTCAAGGCGCAATGTTTGACATCACCGAGACGAAAGTAGCTGCCAGCGCGCTACTAGAAAGCGAATACCGCTATTACACCTTGGCAAAAATACTGCCTGTCGGGATTTTCCGCGCCGACGCTGCTGGAGATTGCTTGTACGTCAATGAGCGATTTTTGGAGATGGCGGGACTAACTGCACCAAAGGCACTAGGCGAAGGTTGGGCGCAAAGTTTGCATCCCGAAGACCGCGAGCGCGTTTTGAGCCAGTGGTATCGCGCTGTCACAGACAAGTTGCCCTGTAAGTTAGAGTACCGCTTTTGCAACGGTGACTTCACAACCTGGGTATTTTGGCAAGCAGTGCCAGAAATGACCAAAAGCGGGGAAGTTCTAGGCTATCTCGGCACGTTGACCGATATCACCGATCGCAAGCAGGCAGAATTCGCGCTGCAACAGGCGGAAGAGAAATACCGCAGTATCTTTGAAAATGCGATCGAAGGCATTTTCCAGACAACGACCGACGGACGCTACCTCAGCGCTAACCCTGCTTTGGCGAGAATTTACGGCTACGAGTCGGCCACCGAATTGATCGCGAATATCCAAGACATAGACCGCCAACTTTACCTCGATCCCAACCGGCGCGTCGAGTTTTTGCGCGCGATCGAAAAACACGGTTTTGTGTCAGAGTTCGAGTCCCAAGTTTACCGCGCTGACGGCACTACTATCTGGGTTTCCGAGAACGGCCGGGCAGTTCGCGACCCTGACGGAAATTTACTTTACTACGAAGGCACTGTCGAAGATATTACCCTCCGCAAAATAGCCGAAGATAAGTTAGTACACGATGCTTTGCACGATATGCTAACCGGTTTGCCCAACCGATCTTTATTTATGGATCGCTTGGGGCACGCGATCGATCTTTCAAAACGTCGCCCCGAGATTTTGTTTGCAGTGCTGTTTATCGATCTCGATCGCTTTAAGGTTGTTAACGACAGTTTGGGGCATTTAGTGGGCGATCGGTTGCTGATCGCGATCGCGCAGCGCCTGGGAATCTGTTTGCGCGCTGGAGATACCGTTGCCCGTCTCGGTGGCGACGAATTCGCTATTTTGCTGGAAAATATCAAAAGCGCCGAGGATGCGATCCAGATTGCCGAACGAGTGCAGGCGGAACTGGCAGAGCCTTTTTACCTTAACGAGTATCAAGTTTTTACCAGTGCTAGCATTGGGATTGTTTGTTCTGGTTTTCCTCCGTATCCCAGGGAAACCAGCAAACTGTCGAGTCCCGAAAATCTGGGAAATATCGATCGGGAAACTTCTTTGTCTTGCTTACCTTCTGATTCTCCTGTTCCCAATGTCCCGTTGTCCATATTGTACGATCGGCCTGAAGAACTGCTCCGAGATGCAGATGCTGCCATGTATCATGCTAAGGGATTGGGCAAAGCTCGCCACGAAGTTTTTGACTTAAGTATGCACACTCGCGCCGTCGCCCTTTTGCAACTGGAAAACGACCTGCGACGCGCTTTAGACTCCCAGGAATTTCAGCTTTACTATCAGCCTATCGTCTCTCTAGTTACTGGTAGAATCAGCGGTTTTGAAGCGCTGTTGCGGTGGTATCACCCGCAGCGGGGTGTCGTATCTCCTGGCGAGTTTATTTTAGTAGCTGAAGAAACTAGATTGATTATACCTATGGGCTGGTGGATGATGCGATCGGCTTGTCATCAGATCCACGAGTGGCACCAAAAATTCCCAGCAAATCCGCCGTTGACTGTCAGCGTCAACCTTTCTAACCAACAATTTAAACAACCGGATTTAATCGATCGCATTAGCGAAATTTTACAAGAAACTCAGCTTGACCCTCGCACTTTAAAGGTAGAAATTACTGAAGGCGTTATCATGGAGAATGCCGAATCAGCAGTGGCTATCCTCGCGGAATTGAAAAATTTAGAAATTCAATTATATATTGACGATTTCGGCACTGGCTATTCTTCTTTGAGCCGCCTGCACACTTTTCCAACTGATGCTTTAAAAATCGATCAAGCTTTTGTCAGCCGCATGACTGAAGATGAAGGCAACGAAGCGATTGTACAGACTATTTTAATTTTAGCCAGTCATTTAGGCATGGATGTAATTGCTGAAGGAATCGAAACCATCGAACAGCTTAATTTACTCAGAGCGCTGCAATGCGAATACGGACAAGGATACTTTTTCTCAAAGCCGATAGACAGCATCGCAGCCACACTTTTGATAGAAAGTCAACCTAAATGGTAATTTGAGTGTGGGCTGTTGACTGTTAACCTTTGGCTATTTGTTTGAGTGAATTAAAATAGGCATTGAGTTTTGGTGAAAGTTCATTTAATAAGGGATGCAGGCGCTCGATCTGTTCTTGAGTTAAAATATTTCGAGCTTAGGCAAGTCTTAACCAGTGTCTTGTTTCGTTTAATGAACCTCGGGCAATTTTCACAAAACGCTGATTATCTTGGCAGCTATAGCGTCCATGTCCTTCTGCAATATTAGCACCAACACTATCAGCCGATCGCACTATTTGTTTGCCCATCGTATCCTTCGTAAACTCGTCCCATTTTTTAACAATAAACCATATTTCGTTTAATATTTTTTCAGCTAATTGATAAACTTGTAGGTGTGGCAAGCTTTCCATATTAGCTGGTTTAAATAATTAATAGCCAACAATTAATTAATGACCAATACAAGTTAACCGTCAACCGTCAACCCTCAACAGTCAACAGTCAACAGTCAACTAACTTAAACTTTCGCTTCCAAAGACTTGAGAAACTCAGTATTTACCCCCGACTCCCGCGTCAGGGCAATTTTCCCAGTACGAGCAATTTCCTTAATCCCAAATCTATTCAGAACTTGGACGATCGCCACCATTTTACCGGGATCTCCGACAACTTCCAATGTCAGCGTATCATCACCAATATCTACAACTCGCGCTCTAAAAATTTGAGCTAACTCAATGATCTCCGATCGCGTCCCGCTAGCAGCATTAACTTTCAGCAACATCAACTCCCGTTCCACACAGGGAATTTCCGTTATATCCTGAACTTTAAGCACGTTAATCAACTTGTACAGTTGCTTTGTCAACTGCTCGATAACTTGGTCATCTCCGGGTACAACCATCGTAATCCGAGACACTCCCCCTTGTTCCGCCGGGCCAACGGCCAGACTTTCAATATTAAAACCCCGACGGGCAAACAAACCAGCAATTCGAGTGAGGACACCCGCTTCATCTTCAACCAAAACCGAAAGAGTGTGTTTCATTTCTCCAAAAAGACGCATTTCGTGCAATTCTACTTTCGCCAATTCGCCTTTTAGCAGAAGTGCACGCCCATTGAACCTGCATTAGATATTTTATCGCGAGTTATTGACCGTTCATCTGCGGGAAAAAACAATATATTAAGCAGTCGGGGTCAGAGTCACGTCCGATCGACAATATCACTCATAGATCAGCGTAAATCCGCCCCCACCCGCTTATTGTTGTCGATCGCACCCACATCAGCTAAGTTTTTTTGTGTACGAAAGACACAATTCTTCGCTAGAATAAAAAGTTTTCAGGTCTTGTCCCTGACGGGGAATGAAATTTTGAGACCAATTAATCTCAAAATTCCTTCAAAGAAAAACCCGGTGTTGCAGAGATGGCATCTGGCGCCGGACTTGTTCTAGTCGATCGGGATTAATTTCTGCAATCGCCACACCCGGTTCCTCTCCAGCATCCGCCAACACAACACCCCAAGGGTCTATAATCATCGCGTGACCGTGAGTTTGACGGCGACCGTAGTGGCGGCCAGTTTGTGCTGGGGCAATCATATAACAAGTATTCTCGATCGCCCTAGCTTGCAACAAAACCTTCCAGTGATCCTTGCCAGTGTAAGCCGTAAACGCCGCCGGCACGAACAAAATATCAGCCCCTTTGTACGACAAATGCCTGTACACCTCCGGGAACCGCACGTCATAGCACACGGAAAGTCCCAGCGTCCCTAAATCCGGCGACACATAAAGCGATGGCAAATCTTCACCAGCTTTCACAGTGTTCGATTCCCTGTAAGTAATGCCGTCGGGAACATCCACATCGAACAAATGTACTTTTCTGTACCTTGCCACTTCAGTGCCGTTTGGGTCTACCAGCAAACAAGTATTGTATACCTTCCCCCCTGGAGTCGGCACTGGAAATCCGCCGCCCAGAATCGTTACCTGGAACCGTTGGGCCATCGTTTTGAGGAATTTTTCGCTTTGGATGCCGATCGCCTCTGCTAAAGCAATCTTTTCCTCCTCTTCGCCCATAAACGAGAAATTTTCTGGTAAGGAAACTAACTCCGCACCCCGACGCACTGCCAGGTCGATTAATTCCTCTGCCTGAACCAAATTTTTTTGCAGGTCAGGCAAGCTAGTCATTTGAATTGCTGCGGCGAGATAAGACTTCATCGATTCACAATATTAGTCATTAGTCATTAGTCATTAGTCATTAGTCATTAGTCATTAGTCATTAGTCATTTGTAACTAATTTGATAACTAAATAGTTGATAGCCTTGAATTTTACCCATTTATGCGCTGTATAGCAGGAACTGGTATGTTTGAGAGTTTTGATATTTGAGCTTTAAATTAACCTGTAACTCATAATTCAAAAATCAAAACTCTCAACTTTTACCTAGGTTTTGCAACCTAATTTCCCTCAAATCTTAAGGCATTGGATGGAAAAGCAGGTCGGGGAAAAAGCGGTTAAATTCAATTAAAGCAGCAGCTTGAATAGATATCCAAAGGATAGCCAATACTGGTGCTGTCGAAAGAAACTTGACAAAGTATTGCATGAATTCTGCTCCTGAAAATTCGAGACAGTTGGTAATTGCCGATCGGTCTAGCGCGCTAATTGCTAATTTCTAGTTAATTATTTAACTGTTAGCTATTAGCTCTTCTCCATTTCCCAATTTTAGCGGGGGGAAACAGTAATTTCATCGTCCTTCGCAAACATTTCACCGCTGGTGATTGATGTGAGAGCTGCCAGAGGCCATAAAACGCCACTCAGCATACATTTGATTGCCAAAGGAACGTCGATAATAATCTCTTTTTCCTCTGGGGTTGCTGATTTTTTGGTAACTTGCAGATAAGAACGGCCGACCCAACCAATCCAACCTGCGATATACAAGAACAGTATGCTAGGAATCAAAAAGTCCCCTGCTTTGCTCAAGTTGCCGTCTACGATTAAGTGGGGGTATCCTTCTGGGCCGCACATAGCTTGAGAATAGCGATCGAATCTTGCTTTCGCAGATGCCGGGTCGCCATTGGTAGAACGTGCATTTTTAGCCAGTTCCTTGAATTCGGGAGAGTCTTTGCACGGCACTAAATTGTAAGCCGAAGCAACTGGAGCAAAACTGATCCAGACACTCAACACTAAAATTGCAGCAAACAATCGTCGCATGGAATTGTTTCCTTTTGTTACAAAACAATAAGTTTTTGTACAAGCATTTCAACTTGCCGATCTGGAATCCAGATGATCGTGTTTGTTGACAGTGTAAAGTATCCATCATTGATGCGGCAAAGCCCAATAGAATGAGGGATTGCCGTTTTCATAGGTCAATGCTGAGCTAGCAATACCGCGAGGATATTCCTTCATTGCATCAGAGGATGACCTTACCTGTCGATCGGGCAAAAATCCCTTAACAATAACCTGAGTACAGGTAGAGCGGGGGACTTGCGCCGAATTAGTTAAGCTAGCAATAACTAACCTATCAAATAAAATTACCAGTTAATGGCAACCATTTTCGCAATCGAAACAAGTTGTGACGAAACAGCAGCAGCAATTGTTAAGAATCGTCAAGTTTGCAGCAATGTTGTAGCATCGCAAATTAAAATCCACGAGCAGTTTGGTGGGGTTGTGCCGGAAGTGGCTTCGCGGAGTCACCTAGAAATGCTCAATCAGGTAATTGCCCAGTGTCTCGGTGAAGCAAACCTGAGTTGGTCAGAAATTGACGGCATTGCAGCGACTTGTGCCCCCGGTTTAGTAGGTGCATTGTTAGTCGGGCTGACAGCGGCAAAAAGCTTGGCAATAGTCCATCAAAAACCTTTTTTAGGCGTCCACCACCTCGAAGGGCACATCTACGCTTCTTACCTTACCGAACCCGACTTGCAGCCACCGTTTTTGTGTTTGTTAGTTTCCGGGGGACACACTAGCTTTATTTATGTCAAAGATTGCGGCGTTTATGAAACTGTAGGACACACACGCGACGACGCCGCGGGCGAAGCTTTTGATAAAGTTGCGAGACTCTTGCAGCTAGGATATCCCGGCGGGCCGCTGATTGACAAATTGGCCGCCCTTGGCAATCCCCAAGCATACCCTCTACCAGAAGGCAGAATTTCTTTGCCTGGTGGCGGCTACCATCCTTACGACAGCAGTTTTAGCGGCTTGAAAACCGCAGTTTTGCAATTAGTACAGAAACTCAAGAAACAAAATAACAATGTGGGTGCTGAAGGCATCTTGCCTGCCTCTACAATTAATGATATTGCGGCCAGCTTTCAGGAAACAGTAGCCAAGGGTTTAACAAAAAGAGCGATCGACTGCGCGGTAAATTTCGGGCTTACCACTATTGTAGTGGGCGGGGGAGTTGCAGCAAACAGCGGACTCCGAAAACACTTACAAGCAGCAGCAGCAAAACACAACTTGCGAGTATTGTTTCCGCCATTAAAATATTGTACAGACAACGCAGCAATGATCGGCTGTGCGGCGGCAGAACACTTGCAGCGAGGACACACATCGCCGCTGACTTTGGGACCAAATTCGCGGATGGCTGTCAGCGATATTATGGAACTGTACAAGAGTCATTAGTTAAGAGTCAACAGTCAACAGTCAACCAAACGATGAAAATCCGATCCGCAGTAGAAAGCGATTTGCCAGCAATTGTCCAAATATATAACGCAGCAATACCGGGCAGAATGGCCACAGCAGATTTAAAACCAGTCTCAGTCGAAAGCCGCCTCCCGTGGTACAGAGAACACTCCCCCAATTCCTGGCCGATTTTGGTAATGGAATCAGAACAAAATATTGTTGGCTGGCTGAGTTTTCAGCTTTTTTACGGACGCGCTGCCTATCAGCATACAGCAGAAGTTAGCATCTACGTTGCACCCGATCGCCAACGCTGCGGAATCGGACAAAAATTATTGCAATCGGCAATTGTGCGGAGTCCAGAATTGAAGCTTAAAACTCTAATAGGAATAATTTTTGCTCACAATCAGCCTAGTGTAAGATTGTTTGAGAAATTTGGCTTTCAGCGCTGGGGATATCTGCCGCAAGTTGCCGAACTTGACGGCGTTGAAAGAGATGTCGTAATTCTGGGTTTGCGTTGTCCGTAGGAACTGATATCAATTCCGGTGGCACCGGAATTGATGTGAGGTTGGCTCAATCTGCTAAAATTTTAAGTTCATCCAAAGATGCGATCGCCACATCAGCATTTTCCAAATGACTAACCTGAGCCTTACCCCAACAAATCCCGATACAGCCAGCCGCGCCCGCATTTTTACCCATCTGAATATCGCCCGCTGAATCTCCCACCATCAAAGTTGCTGCGGGATTTACTCCGAGTTTCTCACAAGCTTGCCAAAATAATTTCGGATCGGGTTTATGAACCGTTGAATCCACTCCCATTTCTAACTGAATCCACTCGGCTAATGCGTGGTGTTTCACAAATTTTTCCACCGATACTGTTGTAGCCGCCGAAAGAATTCCCAGTTTTAAACCCGCTTCGGAAAGATATTTCAGCACTTCCAAACTGCCGACAAATAAAGGAGAAACAGCACTATTTTTAAACATTTCGTCAGCTTCGTCAAAAGCGCGGCGCGCAATAGTTAAAGATTCCAGCCATCCCCTGCCGGTTTCGGCGATGTATCCCGCCGCCACAATCTCATTTTCCCTACGACTACCGACTGCTAGCAAGCCCGTGGGGTCAATGCTGCCGCTTTCGATACCGAAAGCCATTTGCAAAGGCTCTCCAACGCCCGGAATTTGAGCGTCTGCGAGGCGCGCTCGCTTCATCCCCAACAGTCTCAAAAATTCTTGAGAATCCTCTAGAGTGCCGTCTTTGTCAAAGATTACGGCTTCGATATTTGAGAAGGTAATACCCCGACATTTAATATTTACCAAGAATCTGAACTCCGTAATTTTTTTATTTTTTTATTTTCCCATATTGCGCTATTTTTGGCAATTCTTAATTGCCCGCGCTCGTTGTATTCCTACAAAATCATGAGACAACATTAGACATCTCCAATAATTATTGTGGAACAGGCATCTTGCCTGTTCAAAACAGGCTTTTGTGGAGATGACTCTTGTTGTAACCCTACCAAATTAGGACACAACGTTGTTGTGTCTCTACAATCAAAAAATTAAAATCTTTCCGCTAAATTAGCAACTATTAATGCTAGGTGAACTGGCTGAAAAGGTTTGGAAATATGGGTTTTAAAACCTGCTTCGATCGCCCTTGCGCGTTCTTTACCGCTCGCATACGCAGTCAGCGCAACGGCTGGGATTTCTCCTCCGGCTTCTGCAGCAAGAGCTCGCACTTCTCGAATTAAGAAATACCCATCCTCCTCTGGCATTCCGATATCGGAAATTAGCACGTCATATCTGCCGGGGTTTTCCTTCATAGCAACGAGCGCACTTCTGGCAGATGCAACTGTCAAAACCTCAGCCCCGTAGCTGTCGAATACAAATTCTAAGAGATCCCGGGTATCGATCCGATCGTCCACAACTAAGATGTGCAAGCCTTTTAAAGAGGGGACGCGCTCGCTAGAGGCGTTTAAAAGCCCTACCAAAGCAGTTGACTTTAAATCGATCGCCGATGTCAACTCTGGAGGCAGCGATCGCAACGGCAATCTCAGAGTCATTGTAGTTCCTTGTTCCTCGCCCGGACTTTCGGCTTGCACCGTTCCCCCGTGCAATTCAACCAGGTGACGCACGATCAACAAACCCAATCCCAGCCCTTGATTCGCCTTAGTGCTGCAGGAATCGCCTTGATGGAAACGATCGAAAATATATGGCAAAAATTGTGCCCCAATTCCTTTTCCCGTATCGCTGACTCGAAGTTGAGCATGATTCTTGATCGTCGATAGCATGATTTCCACTCGTCCCCCCGCCGGAGTAAACTTAATCGCATTCGACAGAAGATTCCACACAACTTGCTGCAAGCGATTGATATCTCCTAAAACAGTCGTAGAAATCAACTGCGAAACAATTTGAATGTTTTTTGCTTCGGCTGATAATTGAACCCCCTCCAGCGCGGCTTGCACCACTAACCGCAGATCGATCGGACAAATGCACAGTTGAAGCTTGCCACTGGTAATCCGGGAAATATCCAGCATATCTTCGATTAACTGAGATTGCCCCCTCGCGCTGCGCTCGATCACATCTAGGGCGCGAATAGCCTGTGCTTCATTAAGCTTGCCAGAGCGCAGAATTTGTGACCACCCCAGGATCGGAGTCAGGGGATTGCGGAGCTCGTGGGAGAGATTCGCCAGAAATTCATCTTTACTACGGTTTGCCATTTCTGCCTGTTGGCGGGCCACTTGTTCCTGCAGTAATAACTGCGAGCGTACTGCCTCAAACTGCTTGCGCTCCGTGATATCCTCGATCGACAACAGAATCATTAAAGCTTCATTTTCTCGTTGAAGTTTACAAGCATTCAGCAGCATAGTTTTCTGCCCGATCTGGTCAAACAGGTATTCCCACTCAAAGTTTTCAAGCTGAACATCACTAACTAGAATATCTTCCAAGATCCATCGCAATTGGGGGATATTCCACTGCCCGTTTCCTAGCTCAAACAGCGAAATATTTGCTGTTTCTGAGGATAAAACCTGAAATGTTTCATAGAACGATCGATTTGCTTTGTTCACTCGGAAATCAGGATCTAGCACGATTAAAGGCGTTTGCACAGTTTCCACAATGGTTTCAGCGTAGTTTCGCGCTTCTTCCAAGGTTCTGGCACTGCGTTTAAGAGCATCAATATCGAGCAAAACCATTACCACACCGTCAATCTGGTTTTCCGTTGTCCGGTAAGGACGAATGCGGAGGTTGTACCAATATCCCGATAAAGTTTGAACTTCTTGTTCTTTCGTCTGGAGAGTATCAATCACCTCCAAAATCATCTGTTCCAAGTCTGGAACGTTTAGAGTTGAACGGATGTCGCTAAAAGGTCGTCCAACATCTGTGGGAATCACACTAAAAATTTGCTGTGCCGTTGGCGTAAAACGTCGAATCTGTAAATCGTTTGTCAGCATTAAGATAGGGATATTGATACTGGAAAGCAAATTTATCAGATCGTTATTCACCAGGCTTTGTTCAATATTTCGGCTGCGAAGTTCATCGTTAGTGGTAGTGAGTTCCTCGTTAGTGGCTTGAATCTCTTCTTTGGCAGTTTCTAACTCCTCATTGGTGCTTTGTAACTCCTCGTTGCTCGATAGGATTTCTTCGTTCGCAACTTTAAGGTCTTGGTTTAGAGTTTCCTGATCCTGGATCACCGCTTGCAGTTGGGCTTGAGCCGCAGTTTTTTCTTGGTTAGCGACTGCAATTTGCTGCCTCATCAGCTCAATTTCGCGCACTAAATCAGCTTGCTCGAAGCTTTCAGAAGGGAGAGTGCTGAAGTTAAGCACCGGGGGTGAAGCCTCTTCAAATACCACCAAAAAGTAGCGTCCTTCGGCTGCCTGTGGCAGGAAGGGAATCACCTCAAAATTGACGATACTCGATCGTCCGCTCAATTCCAGCAATACCCTTTCTTTTCTAATGCTTACGTTCTGCGTTTGTGCCTGATAAATCGCGGTGCGAAGCTCAACCAGCAAGCCTGCCCTTGCCATTGTCAGCAAGTTTAAGTCAGGCGTTCCGGCTACCACTCTCAAGTAAGGATCGATGTCTCCCCGCACTTGCAAGATTTTCATCTGCTCGTTGACAACCACACTGGCTGGGGCATATCGATTTAAAATCAGTTGGTCAGTTTCTTTTTGTAAATCAAAGCTATTCGTAAAATTGTCCTTAACTTCCTGCCGTTCACGTGCTTTAGCTACGGGATAGGAACTCGGCGTAAACGAAAAATTGGGACGAGTCGCCGTCAACTTTTTGGCATAAATTTTAGACTTTTTATCCACTGAAGTAAACAAGTAGGAAAATTCTCCGGTACTCTCAGAAGTGCCTAACAGGAGAAAGCCCGTTGACTTAAGACTGTAATGGAAAATCGGCATCACTTTTTTTTGCAATGACTCTCCCAAGTAGATCAGCACATTGCGACAGCTAACTAAATCGATATTGGAAAAAGGCGGGTCGCTGCCTAAGTCTTGTCGGGCAAATACACAGAGTTCGCGGACTGCCTTGCTGATTCTATAGCTACCTCTTGCTTCGGGAATAAAGAAGCGAGTACGTCGCTCTGGTGAAACATCTACCATCTGGTTTTCTGAGTAGACGCCAGACCTCGCTTTGCCGATCGCCTGTTCGCCAATGTCCGTGGCAAAAATCTGGATCGGTGGCTGGATAGCTTGATCGCTCAAAAACTCTAACAAACAAATGGCGATCGAGTAAACTTCTTCACCTGTGGAACATCCCGCCACCCAAATCCGAATCGGAGTTTCGGCCGATTTATTTTGGGTAATAGTGGGGAAAACCAGCTCTTTTAACTTTTCAAAGGCTTCGCTGTCACGGAAGAAACTGGTAACGTGGATCAAGATTTCTCCATACAGGGCTGTGACTTCAGCCGAATTGTGTCGAAGATGTTGGGCATAATCATCTAAGCTTTCGAGCTTGTACAACACGATCCGTCGCTGGATGCGTCGAGCGATCGTCGTGGGTTTGTAGTGGCTGAAATCTACGCCTGTGGTCGATTTTAGCAGCGCAAAAATACTTGCCAGGGCATCTCCCTCTGCGAGCGATTCCTCAACTTGTGTCAGGTGAAGCGAACCCGTGAGAAAGGGATGGCGACTATAGTTTGCCAGTTCCTCGGCAATTTTTTCCGGTGGCAGAACGAAATCGACATTGCCTGTGGCAACAGCGGTATTCGGCATACTGTCGAATTTTGCCGTGCCTTGACATTGAGCAAAAGTCATGCCTCCGGCTGCTTTGATGGCGTTGAGCCCGAGTGAACCGTCTCCGTCTCCCCCGGATAAAACTACGGCGATTGCTTTGTACCCGCGATCGATCGCCAATGACGTAAAAAACGCATCTCCGGGCATATATTTGCCATAAATCTTCTCGCGTGGTAATAGTTGTAGCACGCCTTCACATAGCACCATCTTGGTGTTGGGCGGAATGATGTAGACTTGATTTGCCTCTACAACCATCCCGTCTTTTACCTCACTAACAGGCATTTGCGTCTGTCTGGTGAGAATCTCGGTCAGCAAACTTTTGTGATTGGGGTCTAAATGCTGAATCAGCACAAACGCCATACCCGTATCTAGCGGTAAATGGCTGAGTAACTGCGTGAATGCTTTCAACCCTCCTGCTGAGGCGGCAATCCCAACAATGGGAAAGGGGGCATCGGTTTTTGCTGATTGTTCGATGTCGAGGGCAGGTGGTGCGATCGATTCGGGTGTATTTTCTGGAGATAATTGAGGAGAAGTCATGATGTGAAGTCCTCGACTTCAGTTATTGAGCCGCAAACATCTCTGGTAAGCCTGCTGCTGATTAATTCAGACTATTTTTATCAGAGCTTAGGTTGCCATCATAATGGCAGTCGCTTCAGGATGAGCTAACTGTTGGAGCCATTATCTGAGGGCAATCGAAAACCTATATCTGCTGTTGGGACGATCGCAACGAGAGGCTGGCAATAACTAAGTAGTATATCTGCTTACCTACTTAGCTTCTTTCAGCGACCTGTGTAGCAGACAGCGCGATTACTGATTCCGTATTAATTCTAGCAGTATAAGTGACTTGTGGGCCTTGTATGCCCTTTAAATCTTCAACTCGTTTGTGAATTTCGGACACTCCAGCAGCTTTTAATGCTGTTAAAAATGCTTCGTCGCTGTAAACTTCTTCGGAAAACGAAACTTCGTCACTTTTAGAAAGATTTTGAATCCGGGCAGCTTTGTTGACTGTGGAACCAAAATAGTCGATCGAATTATTGAGATTTACGAGCAAAGCCGTACCTCGGTGAATACCAATTCTGACTTGAATCCACTCTGCTTGTTGGCGAGTTGAATTGTATTCTCTTAAACGGGCCACAGAACCGACGACCGCCATAATTGCTTGTTCGTTGCTGATAAAGGAAGCCATGACGGCATCGCCGATGGTTTTAATTACTTTCCCGCCAAATTTTTCAATAGACTCAAAAAAAATTTCAAAATGATCGCGCACAATATTGTAAGCTTTCGTATCTCCCAGCGTTTCGTACATTCTGGTAGAACCGGTAATATCGGTAAACATAATAGTCAGCGCCCGAATCTTGACTCGCTCTCTTTCCGATATTACTTGAGAGCCGAACAAACGCTTATAATCCGGGTGATGAAGCAGTTGCATTCCTGATAGCCGCAGGGGCAGTTGTTCTAATGTCAGTTCATCGGGCAATTCATCTGAATGCAAAATCAACCCGGACAAATTGTGATCGGTATTAGTTAGTTCCAGCTTAACTTTTCCCGGACGCACGGCTAGCTCTGTTTTGTCAAAATCTGGGCCGGCTAACTGCTGGAGTTTAATTTCTTGTATGTCTTCTGTTTCTTCGCCTTCAACCTTTAAAATCCCTTTAGCTAAAGTCAGGGGACAGCAGTACCGATATCGACCGTTTTCTAAGGTGACAGTCTGGGATTCGGTGCAGTATAAAGGCGTTACCAGTTGCAGTTTGCTCTGGAGTACGGGGGGGGGAGCGCAGACGGGCCGCAGTTGCGGGTCTTCGATTTCTTTGTTTAGGGAAAAAGTAACTTCGACACGATCGAGCAAATCAATTTTAAACTCGCGCTCGCACATCGGGCAAAAAGACATTTCTGATGTGTCTGCCAAGTCCTTAAATTCTTCTGTAATCATGTTGCAGTGGGGGCAGTGGATATCCCAGTGCAAGTCGAAGACACCAGCTTTTACTCCGTGCAGAAATTCTGAAGTAATTTTTTTAACATTCTTGACTGTATCGCCTGCTACGTAATAAGGATTAATTCTCAATCTCTGCAAAATGTGGGAACCAGTCAACCAGTTTTCGATTTGGTCGATCGTTCCTTTGCTACAATTGGGACGTTTTTTTAGCTGTTCTAATTTTTCTTTTAATAGTTCAATGTTCATGATCCACTTGCCTTTGAGCGTCAGGGCAAGAAATGTATAATAATTTTGTTGTATACTTTGCTCGTCTGGTTGGTTCTGGCGTGAGAATTCTGATGAGTTTGCACCTGTGCGGATGTCTCTGGCCTTTATAAAAGTTAACAAATTAGCAACATAAAAGCCATGCCTATTTAGGCAGATTGAGCGCGCTTTCACTTGTTTTAATTCAAAGTGCGATCGCTGCATCGGTCTACAGTAATATCTTAAATCTCGGTAATTAAGAATTGGGAATTGGCAATTGGCAATTGGAAATGGGGAATTGGGAATTGTCAACCACCCAGCAGCGACTAATGACTAATGACTAATATCAATTCCCGCTGCCTCGGAATGATATCAAATCCGTGCTTCCGGAGTCGGGCGTAAAGTCGTATCAAACTGCCCACAAATAATTCGCGCAATTTTCATTTTTTTGACTCACAGTCAACAGTCAACAGTCAACAGTCAACAGTCACAGAGCGATATAACTCAAAAAAAAAGAGGGAAAATTCCCTCTTTTAATCACACTAACTGCGATGTTATTCTTCCGTCGCAGGAGGGATTTCTTCCTCTACATCTAATACTGCTTCGGGTGTGGCTTCTGCTGCTACTTCGGGTGCGGCTTCGGGCACATCCTCTTCCATTGCTGAGGGCACGTCTTCGAGTATTTCGTCGGAGATGTCATCACCATCGATGGAGTCTACAGGAATGTCTATGCCTGCTTTAGCTTGCTTTTGAGCCAGCATTTTCTCCCGGAACTTAGCTGCCATTTCCTCAGCTTTTTCGTACACCAATTCGCGATTTTTAACCATCGCGCCCGGTTCCGGTTCCAACTGCTTGGTGGAGAGAGAAATCCGGCCCCTCTCGGCATCCAAGTCAATGATCATCACTTTCACTTCGTCGTTGACATTGAAGACGCTATGAGGCGTATCGATGTGATCGTGTGAAATTTCCGAGATGTGCAGCAAGCCGCTGACGCCGCCGATGTCGATAAAGGCACCGTAAGGCTTGATACCGCGTACTGTACCGATGACGACTTCCCCGACTTCGAGGCGGTTCATCTTGCGCTCAACTAAGGCGCGACGATGACTCAACACTAGGCGGTTGCGGTCTTCGTCTACCTCTAAGAATTTTAATGGTAATTCTTCGGCGACTAATTCTTCCTTCGGTTTGCGGGTACTTATATGAGAACCGGGAATAAAGCCTCGCAAGCCTTCTATTCTCACGAGTGCGCCCCCACGGTTGGTGGCAAATACTTGCGATCGTACTGTGGCATCTTCTGCTTGCAGTTGTCGCACTCTTTCCCACGCCCGCATATACTCGATGCGCCGGATGGACAGGGTTAATTGTCCGTCTTCATTTTCATCGGTTAGAATGAAAAATTCTCTGGTTTCGTTTGATTGCAATACCTCTTCAGGGCTTTCGACTCGATTGATCGACATTTCCTGAATGGGAATGTACGCTGCTGTTTTAGCACCGATATCAATCAGAGCGCCCCTGGGTTCTATACTAAAAACTGTACCCGCTACTACATCGCCCGGGCTAAAGTGATAGTCATATTTATCAAGTAGGGCTGCAAAATCTTCGTGAGTAAAGCCGATGTCTTTGACTGTGGTTTTGAGATTGACCATGCGAATAGTTTCCTAGGATTTCTCTCCTTCATGTTTTTCGTGTGCCGGCAGATATTAGAGATTTTGGTGAAAAAGCGGTTAACTTTTTTCCAAATCTTTTACTAAAGTCAGTTTTTGCTAACTTTTGCCGGGTGCAACTGCACACCAGCGCTTGCCATTACTGTTACTCCATACTCTGTGTTAAAACGTTTAATCTTAACATTCCGAGTCAAGTAGACCATTATAACTTACGCGCATACTGGTTTAAAATTAATTTAAGCGAGCTTAGCTGGGAGTAGCGCAGGATGCTGGGCTTTCTCGATCGACTGCTTCGGAATCAGGCAAATCTGCGTCAAAATTTGTCTCATTTTCTATAACTTCAGCTTCGTTGAGGGGATTCTGAAGGTGATTTAGAGTATCTACAAAATCTCGGATACCTCGAAATTGCCGATATACGGAGGCAAAACGGACATAAGCGACTTCGCTGAGGGGTCGCAGGTGCAACAGCACCAGTTCCCCTATTTCTGAACTGGCGATTTCTCGGAGCGATCGACCTTGGAGTTGCGCCTCGATTTCTTCTGCGAGGGTTTCGAGATGCCCGGAAGACAAACCTGTTTTTTCGCAGGCCCGAATCAATCCCCTGACTAATTTTGACCTGTCAAAAGATTCGCGCTTGCCGTCCCGCTTGATCACCGTAATCGGCACAAATTCTATGCGTTCGTAAGTTGTGAAGCGGTGCTGGCAGCTCAAACACTCACGCCGCCGACGAATGCTTTGACCTGATTCGGCTGAACGCGATTCTAGAACGCGACTATTTGTGTGTTGGCAGGAGGAACAGCGCATGATTGCTGATTTTAACAGGCGTTGCCAGCAAATTGCCATTCATCTAACCGCTTAGGGTCTGATGAATGGCTGGACTAGAAAAATAACTTAGCAAACAGCGGTAAAATAGTCCCGCACCAAATTCGTTAGCGCAGCCCTCGAAGAGGATCACTTATGATGCGGGCTAACCGCAGTCCGGTTCAGGATATTTTGGACTTGCCGCAGGCGTATAGCTAATTATTTGCCAATCCGGGGAGGTTCCCGAAAGGCGATCGCAAAAAATAGTACGCCTATGGCTAAAGCCAGAATCAAAATGTAAGCAACACTTTCCATGTTAAATTTTCCCTATCTTCCCTTGCCGTATTATTTTATCTTAATTGTTGGTTTTATTATTAACTAAAAAAACCCGGTTTCTTGAAGAAACCGGGTTTTTGTGTAGCGGGGAAGTTTCCCCTCTACCCCGAGGCTGGCGAAATTTAGAGAGGTTCTTGTCTTCTGGTGGTCACGTCGCCCAGTTTTTGGAATAGGCCCCACTCGACTTGTTCTTCCAGGTCAGCCTCAACTCCAGCAAACACGTCGCGGAAGATTGTCCGAGAACCGTGCCAGATATGGCCGAAGAAGAATAGCAAAGCAAAGCAAACGTGTCCGAAAGTGAACCAACCGCGAGTCGAAGTGCGGAACACCCCGTCAGAGTTCAAGGTTTCGCGATCGAATTCAAATACTTCACCTTTTTGAGCAGCGCGAGCAAACTGCTTAACATCTAGAGGATTATTAAAGGTTTGACCGTTAAGTTCGCCGCCGTAGAAGCTGACGGTAACTCCGCTTTGTTCAAAGCTGTATTTTGATTCAGCACGGCGGAAGGGGATGTCAGCACGAACGACCCCATCTTTGTCCGTCAAAATTACTGGGAAAGTTTCAAAGAAGTTGGGGAGGCGGCGAACCGACAATACCCGACCTTCGCTGTCAGTAAATACTGGATGGCCCAGCCAAGATTTAGCAATACCGTCGCCATTGACCATCGCGCCGGCCCGGAACAAACCGCCTTTAGCAGGAGAGTTGCCCACGTAGTCGTAGAAAGCCAATTTTTCGGGGATTTGTTCGTAAGCTTCTTGGAAGCTTTGGCCACCGGCCAAGCTAGCTTGAGCTCTGCGATCGATTTCTTGTTGGAAATAGCCACTGTCCCACTGATAGCGAGTCGGGCCAAAAAGTTCGATCGGAGTTGCAGCAGAACCGTACCACATCGTACCCGCAACCACAAAGGCTGCGAAGAACACGGCAGCGATACTGCTAGAAAGTACAGTTTCGATATTCCCCATCCGCAGGGCTTTGTAAAGACGTTCCGGCGGCCGCACTGTCAAGTGGAACAAACCGGCAATTACGCCGACTACGCCCGCTGCAATGTGGTGAGCCACGATGCCGCCCGGATTGAAGGGATCGAAGCCTTCAGGGCCCCAAGAAGGCGCCACTGGCTGGACGTGACCAGTCAAGCCGTAGGGGTCGGACACCCACATTCCCGGACCAAAAAGTCCCGAAAGGTGAAATGCGCCGAAGCCGAAGCAGAGCAAGCCGGAGAGGAACAGGTGAATGCCAAACATTTTTGGCAAGTCGAGGGCTGGTTCACCGGTGCGAGGGTCTCTGAAAAGTTCTAAGTCCCAGAATACCCAGTGCCAAACTGCTGCTAAGAACAGCAGGCCCGAGAGGACGATGTGAGCGACAGCGACGCCTTCAAAGGACCAGAAGCCCGGATCGACGTTACCTTCGCCAGTGATGCTCCAACCGCCCCAAGAACCCGTAACTCCCAAGCGAGTCATGAAGGGCAACACGAACATCCCTTGACGCCACATCGGGTTCAGAACTGGGTCTGTGGGATCAAAAACTGCTAGTTCATAAAGGGCCATTGAGCCGGCCCAACCTGCCACGAGGGCTGTGTGCATTAAGTGTACAGAAATCAATCGGCCTGGGTCATTTAAGACGACTGTGTGTACGCGATACCAGGGTAGTCCCATTGACTGCGGTTCTCCAAGGTGTAAGTGATGATGTCTATTTTTACGGAAAAATCAGATTCTGAATCCCCAGCAGTTACCTGCAGGGTTTAAACTCTGCCTTTTGCCGACTGCCATCTACCTTCAAAGGTGGAGGCATAAAAATGAAAGTTATTTAAAGAAGTGTATCGAGTGTTAGAACCGATTGCAATATGTTGAGCATTACATTAGTTGCGGGTTGCCCATTTCGCAGCGGGCGGCGATCGTCCCGAGGCGTTCGAGGACTTGCTCGGCATCGATCAGTCTGGTGAGGGTGACGTTGCCGATATTTTTGGCGGGATCGGCGGGATCGGGACGGACTGCTGGTTGGACTTCTACCATAAGTACGGCGTCTTCTACGCGGTAGAGCCACATTTTTTCGTTGCGATCGAAAAGACAGAGGTTGAGCTGTTGGATGTCCGGCGCCCGCCTCCAGGCGGCGTGACTCCACTCGCCGCCTACGCCCCAGACGCGCCCAACTTTCCAGCCGTCGGATAAGAAGAAGTATTTCACTTGTGTACGCTTGTTGAGATTTTTTTGTCTAACATAGCGCAAAACTGCAATTGTACGGAATGATTGAACCGCGAAGACGCTTATGACACGAAGGAAGAGTAGAAAGGAAGAGTAGAGAAGATGTAGGTAATCTGCAAGCTGTTGGGGGTAAATCTACAGAATTGTCAGATAAGTTTCGGTCTGGCTAATCGGCAAAACCTCCAATCTTAGGTTTTTCAAGTTGAGTGCAGTTCCCAGCATTTCGAGGAGCAATACTCGTCACAGCGACTCTATAGGGTCAGAAAGTTCTAACCATTCAAATGTGTATGGGGCCCTAACAAGGTTGTGGTAATTTTGCTCTTTTGCTCGCTGGCTGTCGATCGCATCATCTTAATCTCAATTAATATCCCCCAATTATGAGCGTTCGATATTTGACCAAACCTCTTACTATACTATATAATGGTATTAAATGACAGGTGCCCTGAACTGCACGGGGAGGTATGGTACGGTTGAGATACCGTGCGCCTGTCAGAGACAAGGTGCCCCGAACTGCACGGGGAGTTATGGTGCGGTTGAGATGCCGCGCGCCTGTCAACCTGAAAAATACATTTTCCCTGAAAGAAACCATCCCTACCAAAATAACGCCCCGCCAAGGCGTAGAGAGTTATTTTAAGCCCCTTTTAAAAGAAGGTTAAGCTCTCAATAAGGGCGAAATCCACGACTATTATAGTCGTGGATTCGCATTTAAACTTACCGTTCATTTTAGCGGTCTTCAAAGTTGATTTTATGCGGGAAAATAGGAATTTTCAACAACTGCATTTTCGGCTCAAGTAGATTGAATGCTTCCTCCAATTCAGTAGAACCACTGGCTGTACCTGCTTCTTTTGAACTACGATCGATCAAGTACACCACATAATCTGCTAACTGCAAACCAGTGTAAAATTCTGAGAAGCCAAACAAAGGTAGTTCCACAAAGTTAGAAGATTTTTTTTGTGATTTCCAATCTCGGTATACTCTGAGCAATCTCCCATCCTGAATACTGGTATGCTGAGTTGAGCGCGAATCCATAAGTAATATTCCAGTTTCGTTATATTGCTTTAGATAAGCATCTAGCTGCTCTAATAAGAGATTGAAAGTTAAGCGATACAAACCAGTTTCATCTTTAATATCTTCGTTGGTTTCGCGCAATCTTGTTTTGTTGACTTGAACAGCGAATATATTGCCAGGTAACTGACTCATAGTTTCAGAAACTTTCTTGAACGCTCGAAGACGGAATTCCCTTGGAAAATTTTTAAATGAACCCACACCTTGCCAAATATCGCGCCCCTTAAGTTCCCAGTCTTCAGGTTCCCTCCCACTAAATAGCTCCTTTTTAAGTGCTGAAACTTCTCTATAGCAATCCTAAATGATTTTCTATATTTATAAACAATCCTAAATAATTTTCTGTGTGTAAGTATATTGACGTAT
>NZ_JAUBQX010000088.1:0-14858 GCF_036701505.1 Microcoleus sp. Pol11C2 | reverse complement strand
TTTTAGGTCAGGGAGTTTTTTCATTCCTTTATCTAATGTTTATCTCGTTCTCTTGTCAAGGGGGTTGAGCAATTACGCCAAAAATTGAGCTAGAAATAGAGCTAAGATATATAGAGTAAACTTTTTAGGTTAGTCTCTTTCCTGATGGAATCTGATGAGAGAAACAGTTTCGATAGCCATGCCCCCATGCTTTGAAAGATGATGCCAATTCTGTGACGATGTGTTCCCCACTCCAGCCCAAAGAAACGAGTTTAGACACTATCTGGGGGGATTATTGGGAGAAAGCGAGAGAAAAAACCTATCCCAGCTCGCGCAGAACCCTGTAGATATTTCTTAACAAAGCTTACGCCTTTTTGCAGTCAGAGCTTCCTAGTGCGAACCAACGCTCAACTAAGGGCGAAGCTATACGCGATTGTGTGACCATCAGATGTATTCCCCAAAAATAGAGCGGACGATCGCTCGTGGGACAACGCAGGAATTTGATGCACCTGAAAAAGCCTGAATTAAGTTGAGAAATATAGCATATTATCCCACGGGCGATCGCGGTATAACAGGCGATCGTTCGTCAAAGCTCGCTTGACGTTGTAAAAACAGTTTAATGCCCCCAAGAATAATTACATATTTACAAAAATTAGCGCAAGTTACCCGACTTTATATCTCCGAAAAAAAGCGATAAATTTTAAGTAGACTGTGGCTGTTGGTTTAACCAACCCGACGCTGTCTAGGATGTTGTTGCGGAAGCTGATCTGGTGTATAATTTATAACATATTTGCCCCATTTTAACTTTCCATCCCAAGCTCAAAATATGCTAGGCTAGAATGTTTCCCAAGCTGGAGATACACAATGACGTATGTATCAATCATTAGAAGAGTCAGCCATTTCGACTAACCCATCTACGGAACCGTCCTCTCTAATTCTCATTGTGGATGACGATGCCTTGATGCGTTTGCAACTTCGACTGTATTTACAGAAGGAAAAATACCGAGTGGCCGAAGCTAATGATGGGTTGACAGGGCTAGCAGCTTATGAGGAACTAAATCCAGACCTGATCCTGCTAGATGCAGTGATGCCTACTATGGATGGTTTTGCTTGTTGTCAAAAATTATCTGAAGTGCCTGAGAGCGATCGCCCACCTATTTTGATGATTACTAGCTTAGAAGACAAAGAATCTGTCGATCGAGCGTTTGCAGCGGGAGCGGCTGACTATATCACTAAGCCGATTCACTGGGCTGTTCTGCGACAGAGAGTGCGACGGTTGATTCAGCAATTCCACTTGCAACAGCAACAAACCCTACTTTACAAACAGCTAGAAGCCGCCAATCGGCAATTAAAATACCTCGCGTCAATTGACGGCTTGACTCAGATTGCCAATCGCCGTCAGTTTGACCAACAGCTAGAGGAGGAGTGGCGACGCATGACGAGGCAGCAAACTCCTTTGTCACTGATTTTGTGTGATATCGATTTGTTCAAGCCTTACAACGATACTTATGGACACCAAGCAGGGGATCTATGTTTAAAGCAAGTTGCGGCAGCTCTCAATTGCAGTATTAATCGAGCTGGAGATTTAGTAGCACGTTATGGAGGTGAAGAATTTGTAGTGATTTTATCCGACACCGAGCTTGAGGGAGCCGTCCAAATAGTTAAGCAAATGCAGGCTCGTATCCAAGCTTTAGCAATAGTCCATAAGAGTTCTCCGCATAATTGCATTACGCTCAGCTTCGGTATTACCAGTGTGATTCCTACCCAAGAGAGCTTGCCAGAAACTTTAATTACTGCTGCCGATGCAGCACTTTATCAAGCCAAAGACAAAGGCCGTAATACTTTTTGTACCAACCTTCATAAAGTTAATGAATTTACCCGTTAAATCATAAGGGTAAAAACTATGCCTCTCGTCATTGAGAATGATTCCTTAAGTATTGGTATTCCGGAAATTGACCGCCAGCATAAACAATTGATTGATCCACTCAATACCTTAGTGGATGCCCTGTTCGCAAACCGTGGAAAGGAAAAAATAAAAGATATTGTAGATTTTTTAGACTTGTATGTAGCACAACACTTCGGTTTTGAAGAAACTTGTATGCAAAGATACAACTGCCCAGTTTCATCTAACAATGCAGCGGCGCATACCAAATTTATTAAAACACTGAGTGAAGTTAAACAAGAGCTACAAACCACAGGCTCGAGCCTTTCGTTAGCGATTAAGGTTAATGAACAATTGCTCGATTGGTTCGTGAACCATATTAAAAAAGTTGAGCGAGAACTCAAGTCATACATAAGTAAGTCTTGATTTTAGTCTGAAAGCCTAAATAATCGGTGGTGCGATCTTCATGGAAACTGTCAGGTAAATAACAGATAGGCTCTCTGGCGCTTTTTTTATCGGAATCAGGTCATATTAAGCAACTAGCGATTATAAAAATTTATGGGAAGGGCTAGCTCAGTGCGTAATAAAAGATGGTTAGGTGCGATCGCCCTTCTCACTGGAGCGGGTTTTCTGGGCAACTATTTCAATTTGTCTCTTTTCTTTGGGGTTGATTTCCTCTTTGGCAGTATTGCAATACTGATTATTACTTACTACTTCGGCTGGGGTTGGGGAGGTTTTGCCAGTCTAATAGCAGGCAGCTATACTTATGTGCTTTGGAATCATCCATACGCCACCATCGTTTTGGTAATTGAGGCACTGTTTGTAGGGTTTCTTTGCCAGCGCAAACATCCGAACCTCCTTTTATTTGATGGGATGTACTGGTTCTTAATTGGAATGCCTCTCGTTTGGCTTTTCTACGGTCAAATGCTGCACATGGAGGCGGATCAAGTCTTGCTAGTTATGTGCAAACAAGCAGTCAACGGCATTTTTAATGCCTTAGTTGCCAGCTTAATCATTTCTTATGCGCCGAGTCATAGGTGGGTTAGGCATTCAAAGCATTTCCATGTCTTCTCATTAAAACAAACTATTTTTCATCTGTTGGTTGCTTTTGTCTTTTTTCCCGGACTGCTCCTATTAGTTATTGATGGTAGATACTTAGTCGCTCAAATTCAGACGACTGTGCAAACTGAGTTACAAACAAACGGGAGAAATCTCACTACCGCTCTATCTAGATGGAATCAGCGACATCTCTTAGCGTTGAATACATTAGCGGAAAAATCGCTCATTCCTGAAGCCGCCACTGCTGCTAATCAAGCGATTCAATCATCCGATAAACTGCAACAAGACATTAGCCTGATTGAGCAGTGGTTTACAGATTTCGACAACATTTATGTGGCCGATTCATCGGGAACAGTTTTAGCGGCTTCTTCTCATTTAAATCAAACCCATCGGCGGTTGATTGAACAAAGCACCGAACATAAATCTCTAATTACCCTGGCTCAAGAGCGGTTGAGGCCTTGGATGGCTCCTATCCACAACGATTTATTAATTGACGAACCTCATGTAGGATTGAATGTTCCCCTGCAAGTTCAAGGTAATTTCCTTGGCCTGATCCACGCTTCATTAGCATTAAGCAAGATCCAAGCTCTATACATTTTTCAGCAAAAAAATCAGCAAGTACGCATTACATTGTTCGATCAAAACAACCGACAGATTGCCAGTAATCAATCCGGTCCAAACCTTTTGAACACTGTTGAGAAGTCAAAAGAGGGCAGCACTCGCACCTTAGAGGGAACCTTGCAACAATGGGTTCCTAGCAAGGGCAACTATCCGATGATCCGTTGGAAAAACTCTCTATATATACAGGAATTTACTATTAGCTCCGATCTGGACTGGAGATTACGCTTAGAAATTCCAGCAGCTCCCTATGTAGAAAATTTACAAAACCGCTACAGGATAGATCTGATTATTCTTCTCGTCATCACAATGTTGGCATTTTTGTCTGCAACAGTGGTTAGCGAACGACTGGTCAAGCCGTTATCCTTTTTAGCTCTTGCCACTACTGACTTACCCAACAAGCTTTCAGAAAAAACATTTGAATGGAAACATAGTTCTGTTACTGAAATCAATGAGCTTGCTAGCAATTTTCAAGTGATGGCGATCGCGCTAAATCAAAAGTTTAGGGAGATTAAACAGGCCAACGCTACATTAGAACAGCGGGTTCAAGAACGAACGCAAAGATTATCCAAAATCAATCGCTCTCTGAAAGCTGAAATTAAGAGACGTAAACAAGCCGAAGCTGAACTAAGAAGAAGAGAGGCGGTGATACGAGCTTTATATGAAGTCACTGCTACCCAAAATCTCAATTTTGAGCAGCGTATCCAAGCGTTGATTGACATGGGATGTCAGAATTTTGGGCTTGAAAGTGGCATCTTGGCTCGTGTGCAAGATAATACTTATGAGGTGATGGTTGCACGATCGCCCGATCGACTCCTGAAACCAGGTGATGTCTTTGATATTAAGCAAACTTTGTGCTGTGAAGCTTTAGACACAAATGAACCCCTAACCATCGAACATATAGGCACCTCAAAATGGCGTTACCATCCTGCCTATCTTGCCCTTGGCATAGAAGCTTATATCGGAACACGAGTGTTAGTTGCAGGCAAAGTCTACAGTACCCTCAGCTTTTCTAGTAAATCTCCCCGTGCAGACAGCTTTAAATCTGCCCATCTAGAATTACTGAAACTGATGGCTCAATGGATTGGTAGTGAAATTGAACGGCATCAGGCAGAAGTCGCTCTGCAAGCGAGTGAAGAGCGGTGGGAACTCGCCCTACGTGGTAGTAATGATGGGGTATGGGATTGGCACGTCAACACCAATGAAGTATTCTTCTCCGCTCGGTGGAAAGAGATGTTGGGTTACGAAGACCATGAAATCCCTAATCACCTGGATGAATGGAGCAAGCGGGTGCATCCCAATGATCTCGATTGGGTGATGCAAGTAATTCAAGATCACTTTGAGCGCAAAACTCCCTTTTATATTACAGAACATCGATTGCTTTGCAAGGATGGGAGCTACAAATGGATTTTAGCTCGAGGGCAAGCGCTTTTGGATGAAGCGGGCAAAGTTGTCCGTATGACTGGTTCTCACAGCGATACTACCGAGCGCAAAAAGTTGGAGCAGGAAATTCAAGCCAGAGAGCAATTATTAAATGCTTTCTTTAACGGAGCTTCCCTAGCAGGGGTGGGGCTGTGTATCCACGATCGGCAGTTTCGATTTTTACAAATCAATGAGGCACTAGCTGAAATTAATGGCCACTCTGTCGAGGCTCACTTAGGTAAGACAACCGATGAGATTTTGGGAGAATTTGCTCCTGGTGTAAATGCACTGTTACAACAGGTTTTAACGACAGGAAAACCTTCCATCAACTTGGAAATTAGCACAGAAGTATCCAGTCAAACTGGTGCCCAGCGCTACTGGCTAACTTCTCATTTCCCCATTTTCAAGGATGCAGAGCAGCCTGTAGCAGTGGGTTCCATTCTGATTGAAATTAGCGATCGCAAACGAGCCGAAGCGGAACTGCAACAAATGAGTGCGGCCCTAAAAAATGCTGTGGCAGGCATTTCTCGGCTGGACTCTCAAGGACGCTATATGTCTGTCAATATGACTTATGCTGCCATCTGTGGATATGGGCATGAGGAAATGCTAGGGATGGAATGGCAAAGAACCGTTCATCCTGAAGATGTTGAGAAGATGGTGGCTGCTTATCAGCAAATGTTGAGGGACGGCAGAGTCGAAGCGGAAGCTAGGGGAATGCGAAAAAATGGCTCTAGCTTCTATCAACAAGTGGTGATGGTCTCTGCTTATGACGAGCAAAATGTGTTGGTCGGGCATCACTGCTTCATGAAGGATATTACCGATCGCAAGCAGGCAGAAGAAGCACTACAACGACAATTGGAAAAAGCCCTACTGCTGAAGCAAATTACCCAAGAAATTCGTCAAAGCCTCAATGCTCAGCAGATATTTGAAACGGCCGCTGTTCAGATTGGGCAAGCTTTTGGGGCCAGTCGTTGCTTAATTCGCACATACCTGGACAATCCACAGCCTCAGTTTCCTGTCGTTGCAGAGTATCTAGCAGTGGGATATGCACCCAGCGGGGAGCATGACCTTCTGGCCGCGAGTCATGCTTATACACAACAGTTGATGGCTCAAGATAAAGCTATCGCCTCCCCGGATGTCTACTGCGATTCATTTCTCACCTGTGCTCATTCAATTTGTACCAGTCTCAATTTGAGATCGACATTAGCAGTGCGAACCTCTTACCAAGGAGAACCGAATGGTGCCATTTGTTTGCACCAGTGCGATCGTTACCGTCAGTGGACCGCCGATCAAGTGGAGTTGCTAGAATCAGTGGCCGCTCAAGTAGGAATTGCCCTCGCTCAAGCCAAATTACTAGAGCAAGAAACTCGACAACGAGAAGAATTAACTCTGAAAAACTTTGCTTTGGAGCAAACTAGACGGGAAGCAGAAGCAGCGAGTCGAGCCAAAAGTGAGTTTCTGGCGATGATGAGCCATGAAATTCGCACTCCCATGAATGCGGTTATTGGTATGACGGGACTACTGCTCGATACAGAACTCAAGGCTCAACAGCGAGACTTTATCGAGACGATTCGTAATAGTGGGGATACCCTTCTGAGTATCATCAACGACATCCTTGACTTCTCCAAAATTGAGTCGGGCAAGCTGGAGTTAGAAAAGCATCCTTTGAGCTTGAGAGATTGCATAGAAAATGCGATCGACCAACTTGCAGTTAAAGCAGATGAGAAGGATATTGAGTTGGGCTACCTCATCCAGCCTCAGACTCCTAAGTTGATTTTGGGTGATGTCACCCGTCTCCGTCAGATTCTAGTTAACTTGCTCAACAATGCGATTAAGTTTACTGAAGCTGGGGAAGTTACCATTTCCGTGGAAGCCTCTCTAGTTGATTCTGACAAAACAATTTCTGAGCCAGGGAACTTGTCAGAAAGCTTGTATGAAATCCAGTTTGCTATTCAAGACACAGGCATTGGTATTCCAGCCAACCGGCTCGATCGACTGTTCAAGTCTTTTAGTCAAGTAGATGCTTCGACGACTCGGCAGTATGGAGGGACTGGTTTAGGTCTGGCGATTAGTAAGCGACTTACTGAAACGATGAACGGCATGATGTGGGTTGAGAGTTCCGGCCACGTCGGAGGAACCCCTTCACCCAAATGGCAAGCCGCTAAGCCTCATCGAGTCACAATGGGTTCGACCTTCTACTTCACGATTGTGGCATCCTCTGTTGCTACTGAGTTAGCCGAACCGATTGAAATGCTACCAGAACTATCTGGCAAGCATTTATTAATCGTGGATGATCTGGTCACTAACCGACAAATTCTGACGTTGCAAGCTGAGACTTGGGGGATGCAGATTCGCGCTGCCCAATCGGCGGTGGAAGCGCTCAACTGGCTTGAGAATGGAGAAACGTTTGATGTCGCTATTTTAGATATGCAAATGCCACAAATGGACGGCTTCACACTCGCCTCAGCCATCCACCAGCATCCTAAGTGCCACCGTTTACCCCTGGTGATGCTGACTTCAATGGGCAAACCAGAAGTGAGTTCTTCAGAACTCTCCACCCACTTTGCGGCTTGTTTAAGCAAACCCATCAAACAATCCCAACTTTATGAAGTCCTGACCCAGGTGCTACAAGCCCAACCGACGAAAGTTCAACAGCGCCCCCCTAGCTCTGTTGATGATGATATTAAACTTGCTCAGAGACTTCCACTGCGAATTCTGTTAGCAGAGGATCATCTGGTGAATCAGAAGGTGGCACTGCTGCTGTTAGAGCGTTTGGGATACCGGGCCGATGTTGCTGCCAATGGATTGGAAGTTTTGGAAGCCCTGAATCGCCAGCCTTATGATGTAGTGCTGATGGATGTACAAATGCCAGAGATGGATGGACTAGAAGCCAGCCGTCGTATTTGCCAGGAGTGGCCGGCTCATACTCGTCCTTGGATTATTGCAATGACGGCAAATGCCATGCAGGGCGATCGCCAGGTTTGTCTTGATGCTGGCATGAATGACTATATCAGTAAACCAATTCGAGTAGATGCTCTCATCCAAGCGCTGAGTCAGTGTCCACCCAACCCGGAACCGCAGCAGGCCCAAAAGGAGGAATCAGATAGCCACAAGCTAGAAATTGATATGCCAGCGGTTAACCTCACTGAACTGCAGGCCTTCTGTAGCAGCATCGATCAAGATTCAACCCAGATTTTGAGCTTGCTGGCGAACTGCTACTTTGAGGAATCTCTAAAGTTGCTACAAGCTATGAAATTAGCGATCGCCCAAGCGGATACTCAAACCCTAAAGCGAGTGGCTCATACCCTCAAAGGCAGTAGTGCGAATCTAAGCGCGGCTCCTCTCGCCCAGCTTTGTAGCAGGTTAGAAGTCATCAGTACCTCTGGTGAACTAGAGCAAGCCTCAAGGCTTTTGGCTCAAATCGAGGGTGAGTACGATCGTGTCAAGAATACTCTCCAACAAGAGCTACAAAAGAGCGAAACTAATCTATGAAAGTCAATTAAATAGGCATCTTTTTGCATCAGGACTTAGGCAACTGTCACCCGCGATGCCGCAAGGTGGCTATGCGATCGCATACCCACGAGCAAGCCTGATTCTAAATCTGTTAGCATCGAAATTCTTCATATATTTCTTCTCGACCTCTGCGTGAATCAGCGTCAATCCCTTGTCATCTGCAGTTCGAGAAATTCTCTTTTTTTTACCGCCGATAAGGGCAGATAAACATAGATTAACACAGATGAATTATATCAATTTCGGCTGCAGCCTGGGTGAGTGTTGACTGTTGACTGGATTTTACAATAATGATTAATGACTAATGACTGCTGGCTGCCGTCGAAGCGGAATCTCGATCACAAACTCAGTACCTTTCCCCAATTCCGAATTGCATTTTAAAACCCCTCCGTGTTTCTCTACCACAATTTGGTAACTAATTGACAGTCCCAATCCAGTACCTTTCCCCACTGGCTTAGTCGTGAAAAAAGGGTCAAATATGCGTTGTCTCATAGATTCCGTAATTCCCGTACCGTTATCAGAAATCCGAATCACCGCGCTAGGAATAGTACCATTAAGTTGACCGACAGCAGTAGATATTTTAATTTGAGGAATTACAGATTGACCAGCGAGCAACTTGTGCGATTCCAAAGCATCGATCGCATTTCCAATAACATTCATAAATACCTGATTCAACTGTCCAGCATAACACTCAACTCGAGGCAAAATGCCGTATTCTTTCACTAGCACAATGTTTGGACTGTCCGCATTAGATTTCAGCCTGTGCTGTAAAATTAACAGCGTGCTGTCAATGCCCTCGTGAATATCAACCGCCTTCATTTGACTTTCGTCAAGACGAGAGAAATTCCTTAAAGACAGAACTATTTGACGGATGCGATCGGCTCCCACCTTCATTGACAATAGCAATTTTGGCAAATCTTCTAGCAGAAATTCCAAGTCAATATCTTCACTCAATTTGTCTATTTCAGGATTATAAGCGGGATATTGCTGCTGGTAAAGTTCAAGCAAACTCAGTAAACTTGCAGTATATTCACTAGCGTGATTGAGATTGCCGTAAATAAAATTAACCGGATTGTTGATTTCGTGAGCAATCCCGGCTACCAGTTGCCCCAAACCCGACATTTTTTCAGTTTGAATCAATTGAGCTTGAGTGTGCTGCAAATCCTTTAAACTTTGAGCGATTTGTTCTGCTTGGCGTCTGGTTTGAGCCAGCAAATCGGCTTGTTGGATAGCAACGCCTAATTGATTAGCAATCTGAGCTAAAAAGTTAACTTCTGAACTTTCCCAACAGCGGGGTTCAGAATGTTGATACGCTGTCAGCAAACCCCAAAGTCCTTGTCCTACAAAAATCGGCGCGATCGCATAAGCCTTCACCTGAAATTTCTCTAAAATACCGACAACACACTCCGAGTGGCCAACTTGATAGATATCGTCTACGGCTAGAGTTTCATTATTGGCATATCTGCCACCTCGGTTTTCCTGCAAATAAGTATCTTGCCAAACTGTACTAATACCTTCCCCTACCAATTTTATCAAGCCATCTTTCACAAACTCGGCCACATAAGAGCCACTCCAATCAGGATTAAATTGATAAACAGCAATTCTATCAACTTGCATAAACTGACAAACTTCTTGCGTTGCAGTCTTAAAAATCGCGTTGATATCGAGAGATTGTCGAATCTTAGCCACCACTTCAAACAGTATTCGCTGTTGCTCGGCTGCCCACTGCAAATCAACTGATTGCTGCTGCGTTTTAGCCAACAAATCTGCTTGTTCTAATCCTACACTCAACTGAATTCCAACTTGCCTAGCAAACTGAATTTCCGAAGTGTTCCAATGGCGCAAACCGCTGCACTGGTGCACGCACAACAAACCCCAAAGTTCGCTGCCATTCATCAGCGGCATAATCACCTGAGCTCTAATTTGAAATTGAGCTAAAAGAGCAGCATGGCAGTCTGAGAGTCCAGCATTTTCGACATCTGATAGCACTTGAATCTGTCCCTGACTATATTTTTTGGCATAGTTTTCGCTAAAGAAATGATCGCGAACTTTTACATCCCTTGCCGAAGAAAAACCAGGCAAAACATCTTCGATAATAAATTTGCCTTCATTAAAGTTTAAACTAGCATCAAAGCGATAAATGCCAACTCTATCTGCCTTTAAGATCCGGCGCAATTCTGTAGTTGTAGTACGAAAAACTGTATCTAAATCGAGAGATTGTCGAATCTTTGCAACTACCTCAAACAGTATTCGCTCCTGCTCTGCTGCCCGGTGCAACTCAACTGCTTGCTGCTGAGTTTGAGCTAGCAAATCTGCTTGTTCTAAAGCGATGCTTAGCTGAGCGGAAATTTGGGTAGCAAATTTAATTTCAGAAGATTCCCAGTTGCGAGGAGCCGAACATTGGTGTACGCACAGCAACCCCCAAAGGTGGTTGCCTTTCATAATCGGTGCAACTAAAGTAGCTTTGACCTGAAATTGCTCCAAGACTTTGTGAAAGCAATCTTGCAGTCCGGCCTCTCTGATGTCGGACATGGCGTGAACTCGCCCCTGAGAGTAGAGATTGGCGTAGTTTTCTCCAAAGCAGCGATCGTGCACTTTGACTGCCATTGCTGACACAAAATCTGGCAAAACATCTTCGGAAACGAATTCGCCGTCGTTAAATTCTGATGCGGAATCGAAGCGGTAAACCGCAACTCTATCGGCATTTAAAGCCCGCCGCACTTCCTGGGACATTGTGCTAAAAATTTTGTTCAAGTCGAGGGATTTCCGCATTTTTGCCACCACCTCAAACAGCACTCGTTGCTGTTGGGTCAACTGCTGTAGTTGAGCGGTGCGCTTTTGAACTTGATTTTCTAAGTTTGTGTTAAGTTCATCTATTTGTTGATCTAGTTGGTAGTGGTTAATAGCCTTAGAAAAGTGCGTGCCAAAAATTTGGACCAATTCAATTTCTTCAGCCTTCCATTCGCGAATTTGGGCAGTTTTTGACTCTTTCCACGCTTCAAAAGATATCCGAGATTGGGCGAGCCGCTCGTCGCTATCAAACTGTCTAGCCCAGAGAGTTTCGGTGTCAAATTCTTCTCTAAAAATGGTCAAGTAACCGAATATGTGCTGGCGGGTTCTGAGCGGTACGATTAAAATGCTGCGAATTTTGGTCGATCGAAATGCAGGTTGCAGGCTTCTCAAACTGCTAATTTGGTACAAGTCAGGAATTGCCCAAACCTGTTGCTCGCCGGATTTAAAATATTCGTGCCAGACGCTGTATTGCTCTACCTGCGGGTATTTTGCGGAAATTCCCATCTTCGGCCCTGAGCCGCAAGTATAGACTGTTAGTTCGCCAGTGGAGTTATCTGAATAGGGAACTAGATTCGTAACCTTGCTGCTGTCGGAAATGAATGGCGTGGCAAAAATGCACAGCCTGCCGCCGGCGGCGTCTAGTGCTGCTACCGATTCTACCAAAGCTGTTTGGAGTTCAATCGCCGGCTGGGAGTTAAGGGCTGCGGCGACGCGGTTGACGGCAGCTTCCCGTTGAGCTTTCGCCCTCGCTTGGGCGAGGAGGGTTGATTGGGCTATGGCGACGCCGAGCTGATCTGCCACCATCTGAACGCCTTGGAGTTCGTTTTCTCCCACACTCCGGGACTCGGAGTGGTGAGATACCAACAACCCCCAGAATTCTTCGCCGTGAAAAATTGGTACTACCAAGCAAGCCTTGACGCCCAGTGCAGTCAAGTATTCAGCGTGGCAGGGGTCAACCGCACGAAAGCGCATTTCGTCGGGCAGCAGTTGGCCGGAAACTGCCTCGCGGCGGGGACTTTGGCCTAGCTGCCCGGAATCTATATCGACGATTGATCGCACCTGTACTTGCGCGAACAGTTCGCGGGCGTGAGGGGGAATATCGTCTGCTGGAAAATGCAGACCCAATAGGGATGGCAAGCGGTTGCCGTTAATTGATTCGGCAATCACTTCACCGCTACCGTCGCTATGAAATTTGTAGATTTTTACTCGGTCTGTTCCCAAGAAGGATTGAACTTCCGCTGCTGTTGCGCTCAGAATTTCGGGTAGTTCTAGAGAGCGGCGAATGCGGTTGGCGATGCGTTCGAGCAAATTTGCTCGATCGAACCTCACCTTGACATTTTCGATCTTTAATGAGTCCATTATTAATCTTTTGCTTTCCTAGCAATAATAGTAAGCGGCCCAAAAGTTTTGTGCCTGTTAAAAAATTCGGCAAGCACAGCCATTTAATAAAATATAAATATCCTGATGGCGATCGTCGATTAGTTTTGCACCTGTAGCAATCTGCCTTAAAATTGCAAGTTTTGAGTGCAACTTTCCATTGTGTGGGATTAAAACTTTTGTACTTTAAATATAAACTTTGTCGAGCCTGCCTTGCAAGGCATATACCTCAACGGATTAAAATTGTCAAGTTTCAAGACTTGTAGAGTCATTCACCGCCACCGATGAAGGTCGCACCGAAATATCTCAGTCATAGATGCAAAAGCTCGCTGAGGAATGAGCTGACGGAAAGAAACAGGATTGAATTCAACAGCTTAACTCAGAAACCGGGTTTCTACCTCTAGGATTGTATCTGCTGCTAGCGGGTTCGGAGAACAGTCGATCGACAATCCGCAGCTTTTTCAGATATTATTTGCTCAAAAAAAAGCTCCTGCTGTTAAGCAGGAGCCTTTTTCAACTAGACAGTCAAATCAGAAATAAATTCGATCGATTAGTCTAAGTCTGGCATAGAAAGTACCGCTTCATTTTCGCGATCGATACCCTTCTCAAAGCCAGCGACAGCCGCGCGAGCGCGACCAGCGTGCCACAAGTGGCCGACCAAGAAGAAGAAACCCATCACAAAGTGGAAACAGGACAGCCAAGAACGAGGAGAAGTGAAGTTAAACGAGTTAACTTCAGTCGCCACACCGCCCACAGAGTTCAAAGAACCCAAAGGAGCGTGAGTCATGTACTCAGCCGCGCGGCGAGCTTGCCAAGGCTGAATGTCATTCTTGATTTTGTTCAAGTCCAAACCGTTAGTACCGCGCAAGGGTTCCAACCAAGGGCCTTGGAAATCCCAGAAACGCATCGTTTCACCGCCGAAAATGATTTCGCCAGTAGGAGAGCGCATCAGGTATTTACCCAGACCGGTGGGGCCTTGTGCAGAACCGACGTTAGCACCCAAGCGTTGGTCGCGGATCAGGAAGGTCAAAGCTTGCGCTTGAGAAGCTTCCGGGCCCGTCGGGCCGTAGAATTCGCTGGGGTAAGCAGTGTTGTTGAACCAGACAAAGCAGCAAGCGATGAATCCCATCAGGGACAAAGCGCCCAAGCTGTAAGACAGGTAAGCTTCGCCAGACCAGATTAAGGCGCGGCGAGCCCAGCCGAAAGGCTTGGTCAAAATGTGCCAAACACCGCCAGCGATACAAATCAGGCCAAGCCAGATGTGACCGCCGATGATGTCTTCCATGTTGTTGACGCTGACAATCCAGCCTTCGCCACCAAAAGGAGAGCGAACCAAGTAGCCAAAAATCACAGCCGGGTTCAGAGTGGGGTTCGTGATAATACGCACGTCGCCGCCGCCCGGAGCCCAAGTGTCATAGACACCGCCGAAGAACATGGCCTTAGCTACCAGCAGCAGAGCGCCGCATCCCAATAGAATCAGGTGGTAGCCGATGATATTGGTCATCTGGTTCTTGTCTTTCCAGTCGTAGCCGAAGAACGAAGAGTATTCTTCGAGAACTTCTGGGCCGCGAACGGCGTGATAAATGCCGCCCAAACCGAGAACAGCAGATGAAATCAAGTGAAGAACGCCGACTACGAAGAACGGGAAGATATCCGTAACTTCACCGCCGGGGCCGACGCCCCAACCCAAAGTAGCGATGTGGGGCATCAAGATTAAGCCCTGTTCGTACATGGGCTTTTCTGGGATAAAGTGAGCGACTTCAAACAAAGTCATTGCACCGGCCCAGAACACGATCAAGCCAGAGTGAGCGACGTGGGCGCCCAGCAGTTTGCCGGAGAGATTGATCAAACGAGCGTTGCCAGACCACCAAGCGAACCCGGAGGATTCTTGGTCGCGACCGCTTGCGTAGGAATTAGAGAGCGTTACCACCCGGTAGAACCTCCAACGATTTTAGATTTTGGATTTTGGGTTTTTTTGTTCCCTAGTAGGGTACGGCATCACCGCGCCTGCGCCGGGGAATAGGGATTTGGATTTCAGATTAATTTAAAAAAACTAAATTAATCTGAAATCCAAATCCTGATTTTTTTAAAGTGCGTTACCGCGAGGCAGAACTTCTTCAGGGAAGATGAAGTTTTCGTGAGGTTGGTCCGTAGGAGCCATCCAAGCACGAATGCCTTCGTTAAGCAGAATGTTCTTAGTGTAGAACGTTTCAAACTC
>NZ_JAUBQX010000087.1:0-14899 GCF_036701505.1 Microcoleus sp. Pol11C2 | reverse complement strand
TCGCTTTTATCAACAAGGTATGGGGGCTGCAACCCTTATTCGGTCTATCTCCTAGACCTTTTTGTCACCCCCCCAGGAATCCTCAATGACCTTTGCGATCGCGTTGTAGCCTCCTAGCCTAGTGTAGAGAGAGCTTCCTAAAGAACCTTGTGCAATCAGATCTGTAGTTACTTTTTCTGCTGATTCTTGTGCTGACATCGCCGGCGTAGAACGAGCGAAACTAGGGCTTAATCTGAAAGTAGTCACAACTATGACTGTGATACAAATTAATGTCAACAACATTGCCAAAGATTTACTAAGTTTCATTGAAAAATTTCCAATTGTGATGGTAATATGGTTAATTGAATCTTCAGCACTAAGTGATTTACAGATACATAGGCTTAAGAAGCAGGAAGCCTAAGTCTAATCTCAACTAAACTTAGTCTTTCGCTCTGTGCGATCGTAAAAAGGCGAGGGTAAAGAGCGATCAATCTTCACATCATTTGATAACTTTAGGATCAAATTATCCTACGGTAGATTTTGTAATATTTCTTAGATAAGTCAGCATTTGCTGATTGATTGACTTCACATCGTGTTGGGTATTGTCAAAATGCGGTTAAACAAGTTGCATCGCAGCTAAAAGCTCAGGTTAAAAGTGCTACGATTTAATCGAAGTTGTTAATCTCCGGTTAGTTTTGTGACCAGAGCCAGTGTCCCCATTGCAGTCAGCCCCATAATTAAGAAACTTGTGCAGAAAAAGGCGCTACCAACCTGACTAAGGCTGAAAGAAATTATCTCTGTCGGGATGCTGGCGATTGATGAGTTGGACGAAAAACGCTTGCAATAATTGGCTGATAGGGTGCATCAGATGCAGGTGAATGGGGAGATTTGAGGGATAAGGGCGATCGGGCTTTTGGTAGAGTGAAAAAGCCGATCGACCCTCAAGTCACTTATGCGATCGAGTTGCCCTCTAAAATGGGTTTACGTGCAATGAATGCTGCATGAGATTTTGGCAAGTTGTACTCACCATAACTACGTAGGATTTGAACTTGAAAACCTACGTGATCGAGTGCTTCAACAATATCTTTTGCCTTGTACAACCGCAAACTGTGTATTTCCTCATCTCGCCTGTAGATTTCCCCTACTTTACGAAGAGTAATGATGCGGCGAATTAAGGTTTCATTCTCTTGATTTTCTTCCTTCTCAACCAGAACAATCCAATCTTTTCCTTCCGTGAATCCTTTGGTTGTGTTTCCTGCTACAATCTGTCCGGGTTCTGCAATGTCAAAGATGAAAACACCGCCCTCGGTTAAGGCGTGATAAATGCGACGGAAAAATTGCACCAAATTTTCGCGATCGTTGTCGGCATCAAACAGATAATTCAGACATTCGCCGATCGAGGTGACAGCATTACACGGTGGGATATCAGTTTTAAACAGCGACTCAACTCGAAACTCGCCATCTGGCACTCTGTTTCGGGCAATGGCAATCAAAGACTCAGAAATATCAACTCCCAGAACACGATAACCAGCCTTTCTGAATTCTAGTGCTGATAATCCGCTGCCACAACCCAAGTCCACGACTAAACCTTCTTGTAGCTTGTTTTGGGCCAAGATATTCAATATACCAGGGGCAGATTTGAGAGCATAATCGCTATGCCCAACATCATGAATATATGCGAGGTCTTCCTTATACCACTGTGCCATGACTTCGTTCCAGCAGACTAACTCACAAATTTAGTTGCGATCGCACTTTTATTCCTGCTTGACAGACTCAGCCAACCGCTTCGCATTGTCCCGTCGGTGAACATTAATCGAACTGCATTTTGCTTCGACCCATCGATCTTATCCCATCTGTTACATCCGTTACACAATCTGTTGCCGAACTTCCTTCTGCTATACAAAAAAATCCCCCGCCAGAAGGCAGGGGATTTCATTTAATTACCTAGAAACCAGAGTTCAGAATTACCCGAATTTCCCGGCTGTCGAGGCAATTACAAAGGCCGCGTAAGTGAGGACGTTGCCCACAGTAAAGTGAACTAAGCCAACCAAACGACCTTGGACGATCGACAAAGCAACAGGCTTGTCTTTCCAGCGAACCAAGTTAGCCAAAGGAGTGCGCTCGTGAGCCCAAACCAAAGTCTCGATCAACTCTTGCCAGTAACCTCTCCAAGAGATCAGGAACATGAAACCAGTTGCCCAAACAAGGTGTCCGAATAAGAACATCCAAGCCCAGACTGACAAGTTGTTAGTACCATACGGGTTGTAACCGTTGATCAACTGAGAAGAATACAGCCAGAGGTAATCGCGGAACCAGCCCATCAGGTAGGTAGAAGACTCATTGAACTGAGCCACGTTACCTTGCCAGATACCGAGGTGCTTCCAGTGCCAGTAGAACGTTACCCAAGCTAGGGTGTTCAACATCCAGAATACAGACAGGTACATGGCGTCCCAAGCAGAGATGTCGCAAGTACCGCCACGGCCGGGGCCGTCGCAAGGGAAAGCATAACCGAAGTCTTTTTTGTCCGGCATCAGCTTAGAACCGCGTGCATCCAGAGCGCCCTTGACCAAGATCAAGGTGGTGGTGTGCAAGCCTAGTGCGATCGCGTGGTGAACCAAGAAATCGCCAGGTCCGATTGCCAAGAACAGAGAATTAGTACCGCTGTTAATCGCATCCAACCAGCCTGGGAGCCATACGTTGCCGTAGTTTGGCCAAGCGGTAGAAGCAATGCTGTCAGGGTTAGACAACAGCACGTCCATGCCGTAGAGAGCTTTTCCGTGAGCAGCTTGGATGAACTGTGCGAACACTGGTTCAATCAAGATTTGCTTTTCAGGAGTTCCGAAAGCGACTACAACGTCATTGTGAACGTACAAGCCGAGAGTGTGGAAGCCCAAGAACAGCGACACCCAGCTCAAGTGAGAGATAATCGCTTCTTTGTGCTGCAACACGCGATCGAGTACGTTGCCTTTGTTTGCTTCAGGATCGTAGTCCCGCACCAAGAAGATAGCTCCGTGGGCGAAAGCGCCGACCATGATGAATCCAGCAATGTACTGGTGGTGGGTGTAAAGCGCAGCCTGAGTCGTGAAGTCCTTACCTATAAAAGCGTAGGGGGGCATCGCGTACATATGCTGTGCTACCAGGGAGGTAATTACGCCCAAAGCAGCGAGGTGAAATGCCAGTTGGAAGTGCAGCGAGTTGTTGTAGGTTTCATACAAGCCTTGGTGAGGCAAGTTGAACTGCCCTTCACTCTTGCCGCCGACCAAACCAGCCTTAGAATCCAACATCTCTTTGATGCTGTGACCGATACCGAAGTTAGTCCGGTACATATGACCGGCAACGATAAACAGAACTGCGATCGCCAAGTGGTGGTGAGCGATGTCTGTCAGCCACAGGGATTCTGTTTGAGGGTGGAAGCCACCCAAGAAAGTCAGAATTGCGGTTCCAGCGCCTTCGGAAGTACCGAAGACATGGTTCGCTGCATCTGGATTCTCGGCGTATACGCCCCAGTTACCAGTGAAGAACGGAGCCAAACCGGCCGGGTGAGGCGGGGTAGACAAGAAGTTGTCCCAACCTACGTGCTGTCCGCGAGATTCGGGGATAGCAACGTGAACCATGTGACCAGTCCAAGCCAAAGAGCTGACACCGAACAAACCAGCCAAGTGGTGGTTGAGGCGAGATTCAGCATTTTTGAACCAAGACAAGCTGGGGCGGTACTTGGGCTGGAGGTGCAACCAACCTGCGAACAGGAAGACAGCCGCCAGTAGTAACAAGAAGATAGCTCCTTGATACAGGTCGGCGTTTGTCCGAATCCCTTGGGTGAACCACCAATGGTAGACACCAGAGTAAGAGATATCCACCGGGTTAGAAGCGCCCCCTTGAGTGAAAGCTTCTACAGCAGGAGCGCCGAATTGCGGGTCCCAAATCGCGTGAGCGATCGGGCGGACGTTTAGAGGGTCTTTAATCCACTGTTCAAAGTTACCTTGCCATGCTACGTGGAACAGGCTGCCCGAAGTCCACAAGAAAATGATTGCTAGGTGGCCGAAGTGAGAAGCAAAAATCTTTTGGTAAAGATTTTCTTCGGTCATGCCATCGTGGCTTTCAAAGTCGTGTGCTGTGGCAATCCCGTACCAGATCCGCCGTGTGGTCGGGTCTTGGGCAAGGTCTTGGCTAAATTTTGGAAATTTCGTTGCCATAAGCCTTGATTAATCCTGAATCCTGAACAAAATTGAAGGGATTCGGTTCGGAGTTTGGATTCTCGATTTGAGATTCCTCCCAAATCGAGAATCCAAAACCTAGGGGTAGTTTACCCTACCGAAATGATTCGCGCTAGGAAAAATGCCCACGTAGTGACAATTCCTCCTAGGAGGTAGTGAGCTACACCCACAGCCCGACCCTGAATAATGCTCAGAGCACGAGGCTGAATCGACGGAGCTACCTTGAGCTTGTTGTGAGCCCAAACAATCGACTCAATCAGTTCTTGCCAGTAGCCACGGCCGCTGAACAGGAACATCAAGCTGAAGGCGAAGACGAAGTGTCCAGCTAGGAACATCAAACCGTAGGCCGACAGTGCCGAACCATAGGACTGAATTACCTGAGAAGCTTGCGCCCAAAGGAAGTCCCGCAGCCAGCCGTTAATCGTGATCGCACTTTGTGCGAAGTTGCCACCGGTAATGTGAGAAATTGTGCCGTCTGGCGATACTGTTCCCCACACGTCCGACTGCATTTTCCAGCTAAAGTGGAAAATCACGATCGAGATGCAGTTATACATCCAGAACAAGCCTAGGAACACGTGATCCCAACCAGAAACTTGGCAGGTGCCGCCACGGCCGGGGCCGTCGCAAGGGAACCGGAAGCCCAAGTTGCCTTTGTCAGGAACCAAGCGAGAACTGCGTGCAAACAACACGCCTTTCAAAAGAATCAGGACTGTAACGTGAATGGTGAAAGCGTGGATGTGGTGGATCATGAAATCCGCCGTACCCAACTCGATCGGCATCATCGCTACTTTGCCGGCGACGACTACTGCACCGCCCCCAAAAGCGTGGCTAACGATTTCCGTAGCATTAGGCGCTGTTGTGCCCGGAGCCAAAGCGTGGATGTTTTGCACCCACTGGGCAAATATCGGACGCAACTGAATCCCGGTATCCGAGAACAAATCTTGAGGACGACCGAAAGCCCGCATCGTGTCGTTGTGAACGTACAGACCGAAGCTGTGGAAGCCCAAGAATATACAAACCCAGTTCAGGTGGGAAATGATCGCATCCCGATGCCGGATCACGCGATCCAACAAGTTGTTGACATTTCCAGCGGGTTCGTAATCCCGAACCATGAAGATTGCTCCGTGAGCGGCTGCTCCAACAATCAGGAATCCGCCAATCCACATGTGGTGGGTGAACAGGGATAGCTGAGTCGGGTAGTCGGTCGCGATGTACGGATACGGAGGCATCGCATACATGTGGTGGGCAACAATGATGCTCAGAGAGCCCATCAGTGCCAAGTTAATCGAGAGTTGCGCGTGCCAAGAATTAGTCAGGATTTCGTAGAGACCTTTGTGACCTTCACCAGTGAAGGGGCCTTTGTGGTTCTCTAGGATTTCTTTCATGCTGTGGCCGATGCCCCAGTTCGTCCGGTACATATGACCAGCGACGATGAACAGCACTGCCAAAGCTAAGTGGTGGTGTGTTGTATCAGTCAGCCACAAACCGCCTGTGGTGGGGTTCAGACCGCCTTTGAAGGTCAGGAAGTCTGTGTATGCGCCCCAGTTGAGGGTGAAGAAGGGGGTTAAACCTTTAGCGAAACTCGGGTAGATGTCAGCCATCAAGCCCGGTGTCAAAATCCACTCGTGCGGCAGGGGGATGTCGGCAACTGTTTTGATCAGCTTGCCGCCGACTGTCAGCGGTGAACCTGCATCGATCGCGTCCATGCAAGCGTTGATTGGCAGCGACACGTGAATTTGCTGTCCCGCGTAGCCCAAGCAGCCGCAGCCCAACAACACAGCCAAGTGGTGGTTCATCATCGATTCCACGTTCTGGAACCATTCCAGTTTCGGAGCGCGGACGTGATAGTGGAACCAACCGGCAAATAGCATCAAAGCTGCCATTACCAGGGCGCCGATCGCAGTGCAATATAGCTGGTATGAGTTAGTGATGCCGTTGGCGCGCCACCACTGGAATAGACCAGAGGTGATCTGAATTCCGTGAAAGCCACCGCCTACATCTGCATTTAAAATTTCTTGACCAAAAATCGGCCAGACCACTTGAGCGCTGGGCTTGATGGCTGTAGGATTTGTCAGCCAAGCTTCGTAATTGGAAAATTTAGCGCCGTGGAAATATGCGCCACTGATCCACACGAAGATTACTGCCAAGTGGCCGAAGTGAGCGCTAAAGATTTTGCGCGAAACGTCTTCTAAGTCACTTGTATGACTGTCAAAGTCGTGAGCGTTAGCGTGGAGGTTCCAAATCCAAGTGGTGGTTTTTGGCCCCTTAGCTAGAGTGCGATCGAAATGACCTGGTTTTGACCACTTCTCGAAGGAAGTTGGAACCGGATTCTTATCGACTACTACCCTAGCTTTTACCTCTCGCTCTGGAGGACTAATGGTCATGAAGACTCTCCTCTCGGTAAGACAAGGAACGAGAACTGAACACTGTACCGGACACTCCCCGCGCTTGATGAGGCGGGGGATTCTCGAAAAAGCCGACACTGCACTACACTTTACTCTTTGCAGAGTTAGACGCAGGTGCATCGTCTCCCCAAGCATTTTGCTTCTGTGAAGAAGCCAGTTTCCCAGTGTCGCTAACAATGTGACTGGGTACTGCCAACTCTTCTCTCCAGATGAGCCGCCGATCGCATCCTTGATTCAGACTTGATACGGCTGCTCCTTTTGAGGGAGTTTTATGAATTATAAGCTTGCTAGAGGAGTATTAATCGCTTGTTAACAATACTTAAAAAAGGCTCAATTCTTGATGTAATAACGCCTTTAAATCCCACAGTCCCTCAAAAAAGTCAAGGGGTACTGCCATTAACTTTACAAAACTCAAAGATAAAGTAATTTAGGAATACTCATTTGTAGATATATGTTTGGAAAAAAGCCTGCGGGAATTAAGAGTCGGAAAGGATGGGTTGCCCGCTGCTGCCTCAATCCTGCCTCCTAGGAGCCTTTGGAATTCATGAGGTGCAATTCCCTAATACTAAATTCATTTTTGGGCTATAGTTCCCTATGAGAAGGCTTCTAGGAGTATGGTTGCGTGATTGGGATCAATTGGCACAGAACGGTTGCAGGCAGGCTGCTGGCATTGTTCGCAGTAGCAGTATTAATTTTGGGTTTAGCAAGTTGTGGCGCGGGCCATCCCGAATTGCCCAAACCAGGGAACAAGAGCGGCTCAGCTACCGCCCCAGTAAACAGAATCTCAGAGGTTTCTCCCCCAGAAGCCATTCAACAACTGCGTCAGGCGCTAGAAATCTACCAGCCTCAAATTAGTATTTTGAATCCAAAACCTGACGAAGTGCTTCAGGATATAAATGTGTCTGTTCAGTTCCAAGTGAAGGACTTGCCCATTTTCAAAGATGCAAACTTGGGTTTGGGCCCCCATCTGCAAGTTTTATTAGACAACCAACCTTATGCAGCAGTTTACGACATCAACCAACCTTTAACGCTCTCCGACTTAGAACCCGGAACCCATACCATGCAGGTGTTCGCCGCTCGCCCTTGGGAAGAAAGCTTTAAAAACGAAGGTGCCGCTGCTCAAACCACCTTTCACGTTTTTACCAAAACAGACGACAATAATCCCGATCGAACATTGCCCCTATTAACGTACAACAGCCCCCAAGGCAGCTACGGCGAAGAACCCATCCTGCTCGACTTTTACTTGACAAATGCCCCTCCCCACGAAGTGGCGCAAGAAAATTCCCAAGATGAAATACTCGATTGGAAAATTCGAGCCACAGTCAACGGCGAAAGCTTTGCGATCGACCAGTGGCAACCTATATATCTTAAAGGATTCAAATCAGGGAAAAACTGGGTACAGCTAGAATTAATTGACGAACGCGGAAATATCGTCAAAAACGCCTTTAATAATACAGCCAGACTGATAAATTACCAACCGCTCGGCCAAGACGCTCTTTCAAAATTAGTGCGGGGCGAACTAACAACATCAGAAACTCGCGCTATAGTCGATCGCACCTACCAAGCCCCCGAACCGACACCAAACCCAACCCCGGAACCGACACCGACACCTGCATTAGAAAAAACACCAGTTGTCCCACCCTCACCTGCGGTTCCAGAAACCCCTGTTACCGAACCCAGCTTAGAGCCAACAGTCGCTCCCGAAGTTGCTCCCATTCAAGTAATAGAACCAACACCGACAGCAACCCCCCAACTCGAAGTGCCGAAAGTTGTTGCTCCAGTTCAAGTAATACAACCGACACCGACAGCAACTCCACAGGTAGAAACCCCCAAAGTTGTTGCTCCAGTTCAAGTAATACAACCGACGCCGACAGCAACTCCACAGTTAGAAACCCTCAAAGTTGTTGCTCCAGTTCAAGTAATAGAACCGACACCAACAGCATCTAGCCAACCAAAGAAACAGGAATATAAAGGATACTACAATCGGTTCCGCAACTTCTTGCGTCAAGAACCGCAACCTACTAATCCTTCAGAGCCACCAACCCTGCCAGAAATAACACAAAAAGCTCCAGTACCAAAAGTAGTCGCTCCCGCGATACCAGAACCGTCTCCCAATCTTGTACCGCCAATGCCACCTGTTGCCGCTGAGACTCCTAGCCAGCCAAACAGCGAATTAGCCCCTCCCGAAACAACCGTTTCCGAACCCGAAAATCAGCCTAAATCCGAACAAAAAGTCGAATTTGCCACCTAACGAAAACTTTCTGCATTCATCTGCGTTGATCCGCGTAAATCTGCCTAAATTGGCGGTCAAAAATAAAAAATTAGGACACTAAAAAATGACCTACCTCGAAACAGCAGCCAAATTCTACAGCGATGTTGCCGAAACACCCCAAATCGGACTTTGCTGCGTCCAAAGCAGTCCCTTGCAATTGCCAGGATTAAAAATTCCCGAACAAATGCAAGAAATGAATTACGGCTGCGGCACAACCGTTCACGCCGCCGAACTTGTCGGCAATCCCTTCGTGCTTTATGTCGGCGTCGGCGGCGGCTTGGAAGCACTACAATTTGCATATTTTTCTAGACACAAAGGAGCCGTTATTGCCGTCGATCCGGTTCCAGCAATGCGAGATGCGGCTGCACGAAACTTGCAAATTGCGGCCCAAGAAAATGATTGGTTTGATGCGAGTTTTGTAGAAATTCGTGAAGGCGATGCTTTTGCGTTGCCAGTGCCGGATGCTTCTGTAGATGTTGTCGCTCAAAACTGCTTGTTTAATATCTTTGAACCAGCGGATTTAGCTAAAGCATTAAAAGAGACTTATCGGGTGTTAAAACCGGGTGGCAGATTGTTGATGAGCGATCCGATCGCAACTCGCCCCATTCCGCAGCATTTGAAGGAAGACCAACGCTTACGTGCCCTGTGTTTGTCCGGCGCTTTGACATACGCAGAATACGTTCAACACCTTGTAGACGTTGGTTTTGGGCAAGTCGAAGTGCGGGCGCGCCGTCCTTACCGATTGCTGGACAAACACAATTATCAATTGGAGGCGGATTTGCTGTTAGAAAGCCTGGATTCGGTGTCTTTTAAAGTGGAGGTACCGGATGACGGAGCTTGCATTTTCACTGGCAAGACGGCGATTTATACGGGGTCTGAAGAGCTCTTTGATGACGGGGCAGGTCACGTTTTGCAGCTTGGAGTTCCGGCGGCGGTGTGCGATAAAACTGCTGGGAAGTTGGGGGGATTGATGCCCGATAAAGTGTTAATTACTGATTCGACGTGGCATTATCACGGCGGCGGTTGCTGTTAGATTTATTTCGGAATAGGGAGGTAGCGTTCACCGCAGAGATAGCTGCCTCTTTCAACTCTTTCTACTGATAGTTATCTCGGAACTGTAACTCATAAAAATTATTCAGAGGAGTTATTGTATGAGTATTTTCGATGTGTTAAATAATATCAGGTTCGGATAATTAGTTATAGTCATTTTAAATAAGTATGAGACACTCTTCATGCACAATAAGCACGAATAACTTCATCAAGAGATGTGCCAGGAGACGCATACATTTTAGCTCTCTTTAATGCACTAAAATCATGCTCAATATCATTTAAGTCAGGAGAGTATTTTGGTAAAAAAAGTATCTGATAGCCTGCTTCCTCCACCAGGAGCCTAATTGCTGTCTTACGATGAATCGGTGCATTATCCATGATTAATATTGATGGTATTGTTAAAGATGGCAATAAATATAAAGCTAACCACCCTTCAAAACTTTCTGCATTAAAGCGGACTGTAAAGACCATAGGTGCAATCAAGTCCTTGTTTCCTTTTCTTCTTCCTGCTACTAAATTTTCTCTTTTTCCGCGTTTTCCTTGTCTATCCCCATATACTTTTATCCCTTTTTTTGACCACGCATAAACACAAGCCTGAAACTCTTCAAACCCTGACTCATCAATAAACACAAAGATTTTACTCCGCTGAAGCTTAATTAAATTTCTCAGTGTTTGGTAGTATTGTATTCTTTCTTCTCTATTCCTTTCTCTATAACGAAATTCTTTTTTTTTCTCGTAATTTTCATTTTCTTTAAGGCATAGCATATGGCACTCGCTCTCACCCCGAATTTCCTTGCTCTTTCTATTAATCTTGCTTCGGGATTTTCTTCTACATCTTTTCTGAGCATTTCCCAGTCTATCTTTCGCTCACGGTGTTCTACCGAGAGTGGCTCGAGGGTCTTCCCTCCCTAGCCATCTGTATATTGTTGCTCTTCCTACTTTAAACAGGGCGGCGGCTTTGGTTATACCCCCTCCATTTTCCACATAATCCACTACTCTTTTTCTTAAATCTAGACTGTATGCCATCTTTCGGCTCCGAGTTAACAATTTTTCTTGATTTTACATCATCTTGCATTTGTCTCACATTTATTTGAAATGACTATAGTATCTCCCAAAATCCCAAGTAGGGAGATATTCAAAGCAATAGAAATGGCGATTCCTGCAAGTGCAATCGAACCGGCGATTACTAAAACAAAGGTTGAAGAGAAACGTCATCGTGCCCTGCCAGCACAACTGGTAGTGTGTCTGGTAATAGCAATGAGTCTGTGGTCAAAAGATTCAATGCGGGATGTCTTAAAAAATTTAATTGATGATCTTAATGAAGCATGGGTGAAAATTGGTAAATATTGGCGGTTTTCCTCTAAATAGGCAATTACTCAAGCCAGACAAAGATTAGGAGCGGGCGTGATGAGACAGTTGTTTCATTCCTTAGTGCGACCAATGGCTACAGTTGAAACAGTAGGAGCTTTTATTAGCGAACTCAGGGTCGTAGTGATAGATGGAACCTGCTTATATCTCCCCTCTGGGTGCTGAAAATGCCCGGGTTTTGGGTCGTCCGGGAAGTCGTCCAGGTACAAAAGCAGCGTTTCCGAAAGCTAGATTAGTTATTTTATTAGAGGCGGGAACACATTTAATATTTGACGCCTTAATGTGTCCATATAAAATGGGAGAAAGAGTAAGAGGGTTAAAGTTGTTACGCTCAGTAACGCCAGGAATGCTATTAATGTGGGATAGAGGTTTACATTCTTATGCGATGGTAGAAGCTACAGTCAGTAAAGGTTGTGAGTATTTGGGGCGAATTCCATGCAACGTTAAATTCTTAAACGCAGCGCAATTAGATGATGGTTCATATGTGAGTTGGATTTATCCATCCGGCAAATTAAGAAAAAAAGGATTTCAGCCCATACAGGTAAGAGTAATTGAATACATGATTGAGGCTCCAGAACGCCCAGAAGCACAAATTAGATCTCGTTTAATTACGAGCTTATTGTCAGCAGAAAAATTTCCAGCGCACTTACTTGCCCGTGAAGATCATCAACGTTGGGAAGTGGAGAATACGATTGATGAACTGACAGTACATTTATTAGGACGAGAAACTCATATTCCTTATCAAAGACCAAAGGAGGTGGTACCATAAATTTATGGTTTACTACTAGGACCGAAGAGCTGTACGGTCATTAATTTTTCAAGCAGCAAGCAACGCAAGCATTTCACCCTTGCGTCTTTCTTTTACTGGAACATTACGAGTTGTTCGTCGTGCGCTCCCCAAATTTTAGCGGTTATAACCACAAGAACTTCCATTTTTTTGAGTTGGTTAACTGGGGAAGTTATCGATCAAATTATACCGGAAAGAGTTCAGAGAAACAACCCAAGAATTGTCAAACAACCTGTTTCAAAATTTCTATCTAAACAAGTTAAACACAGAGGTACTGGAATCATAATGAATCCTCCTGTATTTATTGTTTTAAGCACTGCATAGCCCTTAACTGAATCGTATTGTATTATAAGTAATTACCCGAGCCTGATATAAGCAACAGTCCGGACAGATTTTCGGTCGCTCAAGCTTTGAGAGAGCCGTATTCTAGAAGCTTTTGGTAGTTTGAATTTAATTTAATCAAAGTCGGGTCCAAATCAAACATGGCGATAAATAGTTCTAGTAAGTGCTCATTTAAAGCTTTTCGTTTGAACGACGCTATAGAAAATGAAATAACCTCTGGTGTCGGTTGAGCTGTGACGGTAGCCTCTTGTCTCAAGGTGACTTTGGCTAAATTTAGGGCTGTCAAACTACCATTGACCTGGGCATCCAGGGCATCCAGATTGCGAGATTGGCTATCGACCATTCCGGTATATTGTCTGGCATCACGAAAGATAAACTCAATCTGAAATCGAGCGCGATAATAAGCCAAGATATCGCTGGCGCTCAGATTAACATCGGTGGAAAACAACAGAATATCGCTCTTTCCCCTCAACGAGTCGCACGCTTGCAAACTACACGAATCCGGCGGTCAAGAGAAACCGACCAGACCACGGCAGTCCACAGCTCTGTCCCATCGTCTAAGGTCTCAGTTAACGTGAAATATTTTAATTGTCGCTCCAAGGGGGCAACCTTGCCGTCATAGGTTTTCTGACGACCAGGACCAGACCGACGTGGCCCTTGATACAGATATTTTAAATTCGCGTCTTGTCGCAGTTTTCCAATGGCATTCCACCCCAGGTTCACGACCCCATCCACCCATTTCCGTTTGCTGTAGAAGCTATCAGCAACCACATATTCAACTCGTTTGGGTACATAGGTCTGACAATAGGCTAGATGGCCTAAATAGAAATCGACTCGATTCCCACAGACTTGATGCTCTATTTCGTCGGCTGCTTTCATCTCGGTCGGACAGGCCCGCTTCCGTCTGCTGAGCCGATAACGCATAGGCTGTATTCTGCTCTACATCGACCACTGCCACCACCGACCACTCCAATCCCGTCTCGACTTGACCACTCTTGCCGTTGTAGAACCGATCCTGATTGGGTGTATGACGACCACTTTTTTCATGAAACGTCGCATCCACCACTAGGATTTGAACTCCTTCCCGAGAACCGTGGGTTTGAATCAAATGACTATTCACCGATTTAAACCCAATTCCTCTGTTTAGATTTCGACGAAACGTTCGCTCTGACAGGGGACTATAGCGGCTTAAATTGGTGTAGTTGGCTCGACCACAGACGACGAATAGGCTCGTCAAGAATGCCAGGAGAAAGGTTCGTTGCGGTTTGTGAAATGACTCACTGTGGTCAGTGCGTCCGTTAGAATATTCTGTAGGCTATCCATGGCGCAGTCCTTTTTTGAATCTGACTGTACTTTAAGCCCTGGATAGCTTTCCTCGCCACTACCATCGTAAAAAACTGTCCGGACTGTTGGTTATGGATAATGCTAAAATTTACTGCGGAGAAATGGTGAAAGAATTTATCTAACAGGCAGGAGCAAAGTTAATTTATTTATCTCCTGACTCTCCCGACTTTTCCCGATAGAAAATTTTTGTTCAAAAGTGAAATCTCTGTTAAGAAAACTTAAAGCCAGAAATTATTTAGACTTAATTGATGAAATTACAGATGCTATGCTACAAGTTACTAAAAAAGATATTCATAACTGGTTTGCTCATTGTTGCTACTGTACCTTATGACTATAGTAAACGCTATAATGTGATTTCTTGAACTCCTTGTTTAGATGTAGGTAATTCAAAAGCTGGGATCTTTACCATTCTTTGCAATGTACTATGAGCGACTCGGATTCCTGTGAATGTTTCTAAATTTTTTTTTACTTTTTGATAAGACTCGTTGGCACTGATAATCAGAGCACACTTTTCCATCATTGGAGTGAGTTGACTATAAGGCTTTAACCCGAAATATTCCGCCTGATTGTCTGTAATATTCAGCAACCTGACTAATGATTTTACGGTGCGGCGTCTTCCGGTTTTAATTCCTGATCCTGTTGAAAAAAAAAAGGTAGCTAGTTCGGGCCCTACTTCTTCTAACATTTTCTGATGTAGAGATTTTTCGATACTTTCAAAACTTGAGAGTTCCGTTGGCTCTGTATTTCTGTAAAGAATTTCTGCTGCCCCTTTTAAGTATGCTTTTAGCTGCTGTTTATCTTCGGGTGTCATTTTCTTTGCCTCATCTTTTTTTTTTACGGTTTTACTAGCTTTTTCATTTTAGCTATTTTTTCAGGGATTTGCAAAACAGAGATTCACCCACAATTAATGGTGTCAAGCACATTACCAATCTGACGCAAGAACGATTGTGGATTATCCAATTCTTTGGCGCTCCTTGCCGTAAATATTATCTTCTCTATTGAGCTGCGGTGCCATCTCAATTGAAAAAATTCCCGGACTATCGTGCTACCTGCGGAATGTGGGCTAATACCAATTTTATGTGAAGTTGCATATAATAGAGAGATAGCTTGTATGGTGCGTTTATGAGTCGTAGTTTAA
>NZ_JAUBQX010000086.1:0-15032 GCF_036701505.1 Microcoleus sp. Pol11C2 | reverse complement strand
CTAAAGGCGACACTCCAGACCGAACTGCTATGCCCGGTGAGGGTAGCGATGGGTTTTTGGCTTTGCAGGTTCCACAGTTTGATGGTGTTGTCACTGCTTGTAGAAGCCAATCTCTTGCCATCTGGACTCCATGCGAGGCTATAGACCGAACTGCTATGCCCGGTGAGGGTAGCGATGGGTTTTTGGCTTTGCAGGTTCCACAGTTTGATGGTGCTGTCATAGCTTACAGAAGCCAAAGTCAAGCCATCTGGGCTAAAGGCGACACTCCAGACCGAACTGCTATGCCCGGTGAGGGTAGCGATGGGTTTTTGGCTTTGCAGGTTCCACAGTTTGATGGTGTTGTCACTGCTTGCAGAAGCCAAAGTCAAGCCATCTGGACTCCATGCGACGCTTCTGACCGAACTGCTATGCCCGATGAGGGTAGCGATGGGTTTTTGGCTTTGCAGGTTCCACAGTTTGATGGTGTGGTCACTGCTTGCAGAAGCCAATCTCTTGCCATCTGGACTCCATGCGACGCTTCTGACAGCATTGCTATGCCCGTTGAGGGTAGCGATGGGTTTTTGGCTTTGCAAGTCCCACAGTTGGATAGTGTTGTCACTGCTTGCAGAAGCCAATCTCTTGCCATCTGGACTAAAGGCGACACTCCAGACCGAATTGCTATGCCCTTCCAAATTATTGCGCTGTTTTACTGCGGACACTGCTTGTTGCAGCGCAGCTATCACTCGTGCTCTAATATGTTTTGTCGTCTCGGCTGAAGCATCTAGTTGTTTAAATGCTTGTCCTGCCTTTAATGCTTCCAACAGTGCTTGGAATGTCTGTCCTGAACGAAATGATTCATTAGAAAAAGCAGTTTCCTGGATTACATTTGCTAAATTCTGAGCTTGAGTGACTTTATACCTGGCTAATTGCTCTGCTTTAATTAGCGTCTGATTCGCTTGAGTCAAAATTTGATTCGCTTGTCTCTGTGCTTCTAACTCTCGTTCAACTTCCCGTTGTTGTAATTCCCGACTGGCATTTAAAAACTGATAATCTAAATCGCTCAAACTTTTATCGCCTGCCCAAGTTTGAGCACCTTGCAACGCCTGACCCCGCAACAGTCGCGATTCATCTTGGCAATCAGACTCTATCCAAGCTTTAAAATTTTCGCTGTAAGGGCGGAGATCCGCTAATTGTTTTTCCACCCAATAAGCCGTAAAAACCGATTTATAAATTTGGTTATAAACTTGAAGTTTGCCAGACTGCTTAACCACCAACCCAGTTAATCGTAGTTCCATTTGTTCGGGACTATCATCACTCGCTATTTCATTGTGCTGCAAAATTTGCTGATATAATCCCAATAACCTACTTGCCCGTTGTTCGCTGCGTAAAATGCGTCCTCGAATCGTTTTTAAATGTTCGGGTTCATCCTGTCCTTCCCAATTTTCAATCACCTTTTCTTGGACTAAACTTTTTACCCACTCACCGGGATTTTGAATGGATGTATAATTGGCAGTACAGATCATTAGTTTACAAAGCTTTTGTGTTAAAAATGGCTGTCCGCCAGTCCAATATAATACTGCTTTTAACAATGCTTGCGAATTTCCCCCTTGAGTTTCTAACCCCACGGCCAAAGGTTTAGCTTCTGCTAATTGAAACCCTGTTAACTCTATCCCTCGACCAATATTAAACGGAGTGCGTCGCTTATCTTGAATTAAATCTGAGGGAGTTGCCACCCCTAACATTGTAAATGTTAATCGACGATAGTCTGGTTTATCAGCTCGATTATTGTAGCAATCACGAATCACAGCAAAAAAGTCTTCTATTTTAAAATTTAAGCTGATTAAGCTATCCGATTCATCGACAAAAATTACTATGTCTCCTGAAATATTCTTGAGCAATACTTCTTCAAGAAACTTACTAAATCGTTTAACATTCGATAGTAAGCTGTTCTGCTCCCACCATTCATCTAAATCAAAAACGTCATACAAATCTAATCGGCTGACGATGCTATCAATCACGCCTGCATACCACTCTTCTGGCGTAATATCTGAGGTGCCAATTTCTGTGATGTCAATACTACTACAGGCTATTCCCTCTGCTTGTAACCGCTGCATTGTCCGCACTCGTAGGGATGATTTTCCCATTTGTCTAGAATTAAGAACATAGCAAAATTCTCCGGCTTTTAAAGCTTGATAAAGTTCTTCATCCGCCTTTCTCGTGACATAAGTTGGGGCGTTTGCAGGAAGGCTGCCTCCAACTTGATATTGATAATCCTTCATAGGTCATTGTTAATTAATAGGTGAAAAATCAGAAAATTAAGGAATCAATTTGTACAGTCGTACAGGTTCAGGAATTCCCTTTAACTGTTGCATACCTAAGTCAATCACATTTAAAGGTAAGTGGGTTTTAACGACTTGATAAACTGTGTCAGAAATACAGATTCCTCCTGGCTCTGCTTTCCCTTCTAAACGAGCCGCTAAATTTACACCAGCCCCCCTGATATCATTATTAAGAAAGAAGATTTCCCCCAAGTGAATACCAATGCGGTGTTGGAGCACATGAGTCGCAGGTAAGGTTGTAGCAGCTTCGGCGAAATTTCGTTGTATTTCTAGCGCACAGGCTACTGCTTTTACCGCACTTTCGGGAAAGCAAATTAATAAACCATCGCCCATTTCTTTCAGGACTTTGCCTTGATGTTTAGCACAGATGCCTCGGATGATGTTGAAATCTCGATTCACTAATTCTAGTGTAAGCTTTTGGTTGGCCACTGATAAAGCGGTGGAATTAACAACATCCGAAAACATAATAGCTGCTAAATTACTCTCTACGTGCAAGCTTGATTGGTTATTAGTTTGTTGCACAGCAGTTATCTTCGGTTGGGGAGAGGCTAGGCGATGGCTAAAATATTGACGATACAAACCACACAATGGCATGACAGCATTTCCCTGAAATTTTATCAACCCCATGCTTCGCAATTTAAAAGCCTCTCCGGTATTAATTTCTACAGGTTGTTCGCTGTTAATGACTTGTCTAATTGTTGTTGCTAGTTCTGCATCTTGTTCCAAGTTAACTAAATGCCGTCGTAAATGATCGTAGTAAGGGCCTTCTTCAGTAGGAGCGACTTTTAGCAAGCTATCTAAGCTAATTCTCCCTCTAGCAATTTGGTAGAGAGCAACTCGAACTAAATAAGGATGACCGCCCACCATTTCCATCAGGTCACAAATCTCTTGATTTGACCAATTTAATCGGTGTTGATTCACTAAATCTGTTACCTGTTTCTGATTTAGTTCCGGTAACTCTATGGGCAATCCCACGTTAAAAGGCGACTGATTAATGTTGAGAGGAATATAAACTTCTTGAGAGTGAGAAATGACTAACCTCAGCTTTTTCCAAATCTCCTCATTTTTTCCCCGCTCGTGCCAAGCTCGTAATAATCCAAAGAAGTCGGTGGCTATTTCGGAATGCTCAAAAATCCGATCGACTTCATCTAACCCTAAAACAAGAGGCAGATCACTGTCCGATAGTAGATAGCGTTGGAAGTACTTCGTGCTTTTATTTTTACTGCCGAGAACGCCTTTCCAATATTCTCCTAACCTATCTTCTAAATTTAATTCATTGGTAATCTCACCACAAAACCACTGCAACAACTCATCAAGATTGGTGAGAAAACTGCCATCAGCCCATTGAAAGTTTAAATACGCTGTTTGATATCCCTGTTCCTGGGCGTGGTATAAAATTCGCTGCACTAAGGAAGTTTTTCCCATTTGCCGGGGGGCTTTGATTCGGATTAAAGCGCCAGGCTTGACAATAGTTTGGTAGCAGTCCGATTCAATGGGAGGACGATCAATATATAGGGGTGAATCTAAACTCACAGAACCTTCGGGGTTATCTAAGTTGAGAAGAGAAAGGGGAGGTGCGATCGTCGATCGCGCATTTTCCACCACAGGCGACGACTCCTCAACGATCTCGCTAACAGAAGAATCGCCCGATCGCTCTGCTGCGTCAGAAAAATCCGACTTTTTCTTTAATACCGGAGTAAGTTCCTCTGGAATCCCTGCCATGCTGATGCTAACGCAACCCAACTTATAGGCAAATTCGATCGACTCCCCCGCCGCCAACGTATCGTAAAAACCTACAGCAAATTCTCGTGCTGCGTTATCTCCCACCGCTTGCTTCATGCCGATAACGTATGGAATGTGACGTGCGATCGCACCCGCTTGCACTTCTGAATAGCAAGCGTTGAGTATGACGCACTCCACGTACTCCTTAAACGCCTCAAATAAAGCTGCCAAAGCTTTGGTATTTACCAGCTTAATTTGTCCCGCCTCATCTTCCAAGGCTAAACCGCCTTCTCCTGCACCATGCCCAGAGAAATGAACAATCTCTGGTTTATAATCTAATATGGCTCGCTGCATTTCTCTGGGTGTCACCGCCCACTGTTGCTCAAGTTGGAACTTGTCGGCCTTTTTAGAGCGTTGCAACCCCTCTGCAACTTCCTTCGCCTCTTTCTGTAAGTCCACAGGGGTGGTATTTTTGGGGTTGGCTGCCAAAAACAGGATAGTTTTTTTATTTCTCGGAGAAATACTCATTAATGGAACCTTTAGGAGAGGAGATACAGGAGCTTAACGAAACTACCTCAGTCAGGGCGAGATATTTCTTGCCTTTATACGGTATTTAACCACAAACATCTTTATTTTTGTTGAGCAGTAAACTGGCAGAAACGATCGCGCTGAGTCAAGCATAACCAATCAAAAAGGCGATCGCGACTCTCAACTAATCTTTTTAGCTACGTATTCAACAAGTGCGATCGGCTTCCTCTTTTGCAGTCGTATTTTCATAAATATCGATATTTTTTGCCCCTGTAGAACCAATTCCTCGTGCTACATCTTTAGAAATCTTTTTAATAATTAATCAAGCAACAATCTTCCTTCTTCCTTCTTCCTTCTTCCTTCTTCCTTCTGCTCTTCCTCTAGGTCAAGAGCGCTTAATTAAAAAATTTAGTAATTTTGGATACAATTTCCGGCTCAACAGTCGATCGAACTCCTCAATTTTCGATGCGGATCTAAAATTCACCTAAAGTTCGACGCCCTTTGGCAAAACCCTTCCTAAGATAGAAGTTGGGGGACGATCGGTCTCGTAGCCGATTCAGGAGCAAGTGTCAAGGACTCCATCGAACCCAAATCTAGAGCAGCAAGACAGGGAGAACATCAAAATCATGGTAAACGCGCCGACAGGAGAAACCCGCCTGGGCCCGACAGATCAGGTGCAAGCCTTAGACCGCGATTGCACAACCCTATCTCGTCACGTACTCCAGCAACTTCACAGCTTTTCTGCAGATGCTCAGGATCTCAGTGCCCTGATGAATCGCATCGGACTAGCTGCCAAGCTGATCGCCAGGCGACTCAGCAGAGCCGGATTAATGGCAGATGCCTTGGGGTTTACAGGGGCTACGAACGTGCAGGGAGAATCCGTCAAAAAGATGGATATCTATGCCAATGAAGTGTTTATCTCGGTATTCCAGCAAAGCGGACTTGTCTGCCGCTTGGCTTCGGAGGAAATGGAAAAACCCTACTACATTCCCGAAAATTGTCCGATCGGGCGTTACAGTCTGCTCTACGACCCCATAGACGGTTCTTCCAATCTTGACATCAATCTCAATGTAGGCTCCATATTCAGCATCCGCAAGCAAGAGGGCGACGATGAAGACGGTTCTGCTTCCGACTTGCTGCAACACGGACACAAACAAATTGCGGCTGGCTACGTGCTCTACGGCCCTAGTACCATGCTGGTTTATTCGATCGGTCAGGGTGTTCATTCCTTTACCCTCGACCCCAGTTTGGGCGAGTTTATTCTAGCTAACGAAAACATTAAGGTTCCCGATCGCGGCCCGATTTACAGCGTTAATGAAGGCAACTTCTGGCAGTGGGAGGAATCTTTGAGAGATTACATTCGCTACGTACACCGCAGCGAAGGCTACAGCGCCCGGTACGGCGGGGCTTTAGTGGGAGATTTCCACCGGATTTTATTCCAGGGAGGCGTGTTTTTGTACCCGGGAACGGTGAAAAAACCCGAGGGCAAATTGCGCTTGCTATACGAATCGGCTCCTTTGGCGTTTTTGATGGAGCAAGCCGGCGGGCGGGCAAGTACCGGAGTTCAAGACATCTTAGACGTTGTGCCGACCAAACTGCACGAGCGATCGCCCTTGATTATCGGCAGTAAAGAGAATGTAGCGATGGTCGAGTCTTTTATTCACGATCGATCGCGCAATCCTAGAACAGTCCAACAGTGAAGACATAGGGAAGTTCGGCAACGAGCAATGTACGGGATGTAACGGATGTAAAGGATAGAAGGAAGAGGGAAGAAGGAAGAGGGTTTTAACTTATAACTTTCGACTCGCAATTACCAATTGCCAATTTTCAATTTTCCATTTCCAATTTCCAAGTCCCAATTAACAGCTATCAAATTGTAGGAGTTACAGTAATGACAGCAACGTCAACGAATCACCTGTTAGAAATCAAAGAAATTGGCCAAAGTATCTGGATGGACAATTTGACTCGCGATCTGATCGAGTCCGGCGAACTCAAACAGATGATTGAAAGTAGGGGACTGCGAGGGATTACATCTAATCCGGCTATTTTTGAGAAAGCGATCGCGGGTAATGTGATTTACGACGCGGATATCGAAGCGGGCATCCGGGCGGGTAAATCTGTAATGGAGATTTACGAATCTCTGGTATTTGAAGATATCCGCAACGCTTGCGACATCTTCGCCCCAGTTTACGCAGAGTCGAAGGGTTTGGACGGCTACATTAGCATTGAAGTGCCACCGACGATCGCCAACGACACAGAAAGCACGATTAGCGAAGCCATGCGCTATTACCAAGCCCTCGGCAAAGAAAACGTGATGATTAAGATTCCGGGAACCGCTGAAGGTTTGCCCGCAGTCGAGCGAGTCATCAGCGAAGGCATTAACGTTAACGTGACTTTGCTGTTCTCGGTTGACAGCTACGTCGAAACCTTCTGGGCTTACATTCGCGGTTTGGAAGCGCGGGCGGCTAAAGGTTTGGATGTGAGCAATATTGCTTCTGTTGCCAGTTTCTTCTTGAGCCGGATCGACATCAATGTCGATGGCAAGATTGACGAGAAACTCAAAAATGTCACAGATATTTCCACAAAAGCTAAACTGGAAGCGGTGAAGGGGAAAGTGGCGATCGCCAATGCGAAGATAGCTTACCAGAAGTATAAAGAGATCGTAGCGAGCGATCGCTGGCAAGCTTTAGCAGCCAAAGGAGCGAAAGTGCAGCGCTTACTGTGGGCTTCCACCAGCACCAAAAACCCCAACTACAGCGATGTCATGTACGTCGATGAACTAATCGGCCCGGAAACCGTTAACACTTTGCCACCGAACACCGTGGAAGCTTGTTTCGACCACTGTGATGTCGCACCCAGGATTGAGAACAACGTTGCAGAAGCTTACACCCTGATCGAAAGTCTCAAAGATCCCGACATCGACATCAACTTGGACAAAGTGATGGCAGACTTGCTCATCGACGGGATTGAGAAATTCGTCAATCCGTTCCAATCCCTGATGGATTCCTTGCAAGAGAAAGTGCAGAAGTTGTCACCGGTCGCTTAGGCAGATATCTGTATCCTGAAAGGCAGAAGCATTTAGGAATCGGAATAGATAATTATTTGGGTTCTTAAATGCTGAGTTTTAAATCCTCTCTAGGAATTTTGAGATTAATGGGTGTCAGAGTTCCTAGAGAGCAAAATCATCTGCCTCCTGTAGCAGTATTAAGAATCGATTAACTCTCTCACCCAGCAACTAGCAGAAATGACCGCAAACTATCATGGTGTCTTGGCAGGGTTAACAGCACTACAACAAGGAAAATAAATAATGGTAACACTACTTGAAAATCCACTGCGGGTCGGTTTGCGAAAAGAACGGGTGCCGGAACCACAAATTCTGGTAATCTTCGGAGCTTCTGGGGATCTCACCCAGCGCAAACTGGTACCTGCAATTTATCAGATGAAGCGCGATCGACGCTTGCCACCAGAAACTACCGTGGTGGGAGTAGCCCGCCGCCCTTGGAGTCACGATTACTTCCGAGAGCAAATGCGCGAAGGCATTGAAGAATTTGGCGGCGGCATTGGCAATGAAGAATTTTGGCAAGATTTCGCTCAAGGTTTGTACTATTGTCCGGGCGACATTGACAACCCGGAAAGCTATCAAAAACTCAAAGCTTTCTTAGCGGAACTCGACGAAGAAAGGAGAACTCGCGGCAATCACATATTTTATCTATCAGTTTCCCCGAACTTTTTCCCAGAAGCAATTAGGCAACTGGGCGATGCTCAAATGCTGGTTGACCCAGCAAAACACCGCTTGGTAATTGAAAAACCTTTCGGCCGCGACTTGAGTTCGGCAAAAGCTCTCAACCGAGTCGTGCAGCAGGTTTGCCAAGAACAGCAAGTTTACCGGATAGACCACTATTTGGGTAAAGAAACTGTTCAGAATTTAATGGTGTTCCGGTTTGCTAACGCGATTTTTGAACCGCTGTGGAATCGGCAATTTGTCGATCACGTACAAATTACAGTTGCAGAAACAGTAGGCGTAGAAGACCGGGCTGGTTACTACGAATCCTCTGGGGCGTTGCGGGATATGCTGCAAAACCACTTGATGCAGATTTTCTGTCTGACGGCGATGGAACCGCCGAACTCGCTCGACGCTGACAGCATCCGCACCGAAAAGATGAAAGTTCTGCAAGCAACTCGCTTGGCAGATTTGAATAACTTGGAGTTCTCAGCGATTCGGGGTCAATATTCTGCAGGTTGGATGAAGGGAAAACCGGTGCCGGGGTATCACGATGAACCGGGGGTTGCTCCCAATTCGACAACGCCGACTTTTGTGGCGATGAAGTTTATGATTGACAACTGGCGCTGGCAGGGAGTGCCTTTCTACCTGCGAACCGGCAAACGGTTGCCGAAAAAAGTTAGCGAAATTGCAATTCAGTTCCGCGAAGTTCCGCTGTTAATCTTTCAGTCCGCGGCTCAACAAACTACTCCTAACGTTTTGACTATGCGCGTGCATCCGAACGAGGGGATTTCGCTGAGGTTTGAGGCGAAAATGCCGGGGCCGGATTTGCGGACGCGGACGGTGGATATGGATTTCAGTTACGGTTCTTCCTTTGGGGTGACATCTTCAGATGCTTACGATCGCCTGTTAATTGATTGTATGCTGGGCGACCAAACTTTGTTTACCCGTTCTGATGAAGTGGAAGAAGCTTGGCGGGTGGTAACGCCGGCGTTGATGGATTGGGAATCGTCCAACGAACAGGAGTTGGTTCCTAAATACGAAGCGGGTACTTGGGAACCGGCGGAAGCAGAACTGCTAATTAACAGAGACGGCCGCAAGTGGCGCAGACTTTAAGAGTCATTAGTCAGCAGTCATTAGTCCTTAGTCATTGGTCAGCATTAGTCATTAGTAATGAGCTAATAACTGCTAACTAATAACTGCTAACTAATAACTAATGAGTAATGACCAATGACTAATTACCCATGACTAATAACAAAGGAGAAAAGATTTATGACGATGACACCGATGAAAGCTCCGCCTCTGGTTTCGCTGCAAAATCCTAAAGATGTGTCGATCGACCAAATAGAGGCCGAATTGAGTCAAATTTGGGAAAGTTACAGAGAATCTGGTTCAAAGGGCGATTCTCCGATCGCTAGTAGGGCAACAACTTTTACTTTTGTAGTCTACGAACCCGAAGAAACTCAGCGGTTATTAGCAGATCTGGGGTTTTACGACGGGCCAGTGGACGGTATTACCGGGCCGATGACGGCATCTAGCATCAGGGCGGCTCAAAAAGCTTACGGGCTGCCGAGAACTGGCAAACCTAACGCTGAATTGCTGGCGACTTTGCGGGAAGAAGTGGCTCATAAAAATTCAAAAGGCGAGGAGATGGGCTCCAGTGGTTTGGGTTCCGGGGGATCGGGCGTGGCTGATGCGATCGTGGCTGCCAATCCCTGCCGGATTATTGCTCTGTGCCCGACGGCGGGGGAAGATACGGGCGTACAGGCTCAAGTGGCTGCTTATTGCCCGGTTCACAAGCGCACCACTGGCAATCTTATCTGCTGCGAGTATATTACGCTCCGGGGTACAGAAGCTGCTTTGGAACGGGTGAGCGGCATCGTGACGGCGTTGACTATCCCGGATTTGCCCACGCTGCTGTGGTGGAAGGCGAACCCGGATGCCGATCGAGGTTTGTTCCAGCGGCTGGCGACAATTAGCAGTTCTGTGATTGTTGACTCTAGCAGCTTTGCCGAGTCTGAAGCTGAATTGCTGTTGATGCACAGTCTGATCGAGGAGGGAATTCCGATCGCGGATCTCAATTGGCGCCGACTGGCAGCGTGGCAGGAGTTGGCTGCTGAAGCTTTTGACGCCCCGGAACGTCGCGCTGCGATTCGGGAAATCGATCGGGTGACGATCGATTACGAACAGGACAATTCTACTCAAGCGCTGATGTATTTGGGTTGGCTGGCGAGCCGGCTTCAGTGGCGTCCGGTTGCTTTCAAACAGGAAGAGGGCGATTACTACATCAAGCGAATTAAATTCGCAGGGCCGGACGAACGGGTTGTAGAAGCGGAGTTGGCTGCTATTCCTACTGCTGATACGGGCGATGTGCCGGGCGATTTGATTGCTCTGCGTTTGAGTTCTACGAACGAGAAGGCTGACTGCGGTACGGTTCTGTGTTCGGAAGTGGGTGGCTGTATGCGGATGGAAACGAAGGGTGGCGCTCAAACCGATCGGTTTAACCAGGTGAGTCCTCTGTTCGATCAGGTGACGGAACAGTTGCTGGGCCAACACTTGCTGAGTTGGGGCCGGGACGTGCTTTACGAAGAAAGTTTGGCAGTGACGGCTCAAATGCTGAAGTTGTCTAAGCGGTAAAAAGAGGGAAGAAGGAAGAAGGAAGAAGGATTGAGTTAATATTCAGTGGGGCAGGCCATATCTGCCCTACTTTTATTCTTCTCTTTTCTTCCTTCGCGTTCTTGGCGTCTTCGCGGTTCGTTAAATAGTTATTATTTGAGCTGTTCGAGAGCAATACTCATAACTTTATCAACTGTCTATTTTTATGAGGAAAGATTGCATAAATCTTTGATTGATACAGGAACCGCAGATGAAAGGCAGATTAACACAGATAAACGCAGATAATTTCCTGATTGGAAAGCGACTTTGGCAATCTTATCTATTATTTATTTTAACTAACTAGAACTATGGCTTTAGTAATTGCTGGCGAACGCAGCGGGGCGGGAAAGACTACTGTGACGATCGCCCTTTTAGCTTATTTAATCCGCCGCGGCTTGAATGTTCAATCTTTTAAGGTTGGTCCCGATTACATTGACCCCATGTTTCACGCTTTTGTTACTGGTCGCCCCTGTCGGAATTTAGACCCGGTATTAACGTCTGAACCTTATGTAAAAAAGTGTTTTTCTCGTCATACTCAAGATGTCGATTATGCCTTAGTTGAAGGGGTGATGGGACTATTTGATGGAGTGAGTCGAAAAAATCAGGAATCAGGAAGGCACGACACGGATACACGGATTAATTATCGAAAAGAAGAAGGCAATTATGATTTTTCCTTTGCTTCTACGGCTCATGTTGCTTATTTGCTGAATTTGCCGGTATTTTTTGTGATAGATTGCAGCAGGCTCTCTGGTTCTGTGGCTGCGATCGCCCACGGTTTTCGTTCTTTTAACCCTGACCTTAAATTCGCTGGTTTGGTACTCAATCGGGTGGCGAGCGATCGACATTTGGAACTGCTTCAAGATGCTCTCAAACCGCTCAATTTACCTATTTTAGGCGTTTTGCGTAGGGATGAGGCTGTTACTATTCCCGATCGACATTTGGGGCTGATTCCTGCTGAGGAGTTGCCGAATCTTCATGCTGCGATCGATAAATTAGCTGATTTGGCTGCTGTTAGTTTTGACTGGGAGCAACTTTTGCCTTTGTTGGCTGCAACTCGAAATGAGCGGGGTGAGGGGTCTGAGCAACTTTCAGGTAGGCACAGTCTCCCTTCGGTTATTTTAACTAAAAAAGATGATGTTGTCAACAGTTTGGGAAAACAATTTGGAGTGAGGATTGCAGTTGCGCGCGATCGGGCTTTTAATTTTTACTATCAGGACAATCTTGATTTGTTGGAAGAGTTGGGTGCCCAGTTGGTATTTTGGAGTCCCCTTGATGACTCGGCTTTTCCTGACAATGTGCAAGGGTTATATTTTGGTGGTGGTTTTCCCGAAGTTTTTGCTCAGGAATTGAGCGGTAATGTTTTAATTCGGGATGCGGTAAGAAGTGCTATTTTTTCGGGAATGCCGACTTATGCGGAGTGCGGCGGTTTGATGTATTTGTGCGATTCTATTGTAGACTTCGATGGCAATTCTTGGCAAGGGGTGGGGGTGTTGGAAACTTCTGCTGCGATGGGAAAGCGTTTGACGCTGGGATACCGAGAAGCTGTGGCGGTGAGGGATAGTTTGGTGTTAACTGCTCTTGATGAGGTTTGGGGACATGAGTTTCATCGATCGCATTTAACTGTTGAACCGAGTAATCCAGTTTATCACAGTTGGAGGTATGGGAAGCGGGGGGAGGTTGAGGCGGTTGCTGAAGGTTGGGGAGTTTGTCAGGTGCACGCTTCTTATTTGCATTTGCATTGGGGTGCTCGGCCTGATATTCCGGCTCGTTTTTTGCAGCAGTGTGCTGATGCGTGATTGTAAGGTTGATACAGAAACCGCAGATGTCAGGCAGATAAACACAGATTAACGCAGATAAATTTCAAGAAGGGCGATCGAATGAAAGCCATCTTGTTTATTTTCTTGTGGGATGAGTCGAAAGGTTGGTTTTTAGCTGCACTCAAGGTACAAATAAAGTGGTCTTACTATTTATATTAGAATATTTATGACGGAGAAAGCTAGGGCTGTTGGGATTTATGAGCGAATCAATTTCGACTAAGCAGTTGTTTGCACAATGGGTGACACCGGAGAATTTTCGGCGTTACGGTCAAGTTATCTTTGCGGCTGTTGATGGCAAGTCTTTCGATGCTGAGGATGCTCAGTTAAATTTGCAAAATGGTATTCCTAGATTTTACATTATGCGGCTGCAGAAGAAAGGTCGCAAGTTTGGCAAAATTACACGACACGTTCAATGTACTCAGTGTTTGGGTTCTTTGGAGGGGAAGGATTGGTTGATGGCGGTTGCGCCTCCTGGGGATAGCTATAAACCGAGTTTAGAGGATATGGCTGCTTTTCGGATTCCGGGCAATTGTTTTATTAAGTTAGATGTGGGTACTTGGCACGCTGGGCCGTATTTTGATGCGGATTTTGTTGATTTTTACAATCTGGAATTGAGCGATACTAATGTGGTTGACCATTTTAGCTTTGATTTTGTGAAACATCACAATCTGGAGTTTGAGATTGTCTGATGTTGGCGGTTTGTAGTTGCGCTTTCTTCTTGGTGATTATTGTTATGGGTGGGTTTTTTGAGTAAGATTTTTTAACCGCAGAGGGCGCAGAGGACGCAGAGGAGGAGAAGGAGGGGGTTCGCAAGTGATGGGGGAATTCTTTTGGCCTCACTAGGCCGAATTGCAAGTAGGGAGAATAAAGTTTACAAGTATTAAAATAGGTGCAATTGTCATGCCTGAGCAAAAGTATAGCATTGTTCTGCGCGAATGTCGTTTGTTAGGTGCGGGTGACGATCACCCAACGGTAGATATTGCTATCGAGGATGACCGAATAGTCGCCGTTTCGCCGCATATCTCAGAATTTGGCGAACGCGAAATCGACATTCAAGGCAATTTAGTTAGTCCTCCCTTTGTGGAGTCGCACATTCATCTCGATTCGGCTTTGACTGCGGGGGAACCGCGATGGAATCAAAGCGGCACTTTGTTCGAGGGAATTCAAATCTGGGGGGAACGCAAGCAAAGTTTAACTCTGGATGATGTCAAAAAACGGGCTGTTGAAACTTTAAGGCTGCAAGCGTCTCAAGGGATTTTGTTTGTCAGGAGTCACGCGGATGTTAGCGAACCGACGCTGACTGCTTTGCAAGGACTTTTGGAAGTTCGAGAACAAGTCAAAGATTGGATGACTCTGCAAGTTGTTGCTTTTCCCCAAGACGGGATTTATGGAAGTCCAGAAAATGACAAACTCTTAGAGAAATCTCTGGATATGGGTGCGGATGCTGTGGGCGGGATTCCGCATTATGAGTTGACGCGGGAAGATGGGGTGAAGTCGGTTGAGCGAATTTTTGAACTTGCGGAAAAATACAATAGATTAATAGATATTCACTGCGATGAAATCGATGACGAACAGTCGAGATTTTTGGAAGTTGTAGCGGCTTGTGCGATTAGAAGCGGGGCTGGTTCGTGGGTGACAGCTAGCCACACGACGGCCTTCGGTTCTTATAACAATGCTTATGCTTTTAAGCTGATGGGAAGTTTGGCAAAATCGGGAATTAATTTTATTGCCAATCCTTTAATTAATATCACCCTGCAAGGCCGCGCTGATACTTATCCCAAACGCCGTGGGGTGACGCGAGTTAAGGAGTTGTGGCAGCAGGGATTGAATGTGAGTTTTGGTCACGACTGCGTGCAAGATCCTTGGTATAGTTTAGGTACGGGAAATATGTTGGATGTCGCTCATATGGCGGTTCATGTTTGTCAGATGACGGGAATGGCTGAGATTGCAGCTTGTTTTAATATGGTGACTGTCAACGGTGCTAAAACTCTCAATCTGGGAGATGATAATTATGGGATAGATGCGGGGAAACCTGCAAATTTTATTGTGTTGGATGCTGAGAATTGTTATGATGCAATTAGGAGGCGCGCTGCGGTTCGGTATGTGATTTCGCGGGGAAAGTTGCTGGCGGAAACTGAACCTGCTAAGGTTAGTTTTTATTCTCAGGAATCTGCAAGTCTCACATAGACTAAGGGTAATTGCTCAACCCCCTTGACAAGAGAACGAGATAAACATTAGATAAAGGAATGAAAAAACTCCCTGACCTAAAAC
>NZ_JAUBQX010000085.1:0-15170 GCF_036701505.1 Microcoleus sp. Pol11C2 | reverse complement strand
TGAGTCCCAAAACAAGTCCTGGTTTGGGCGATCAAGGCAATGAAGTTGCTTTCCTGCAAATCTTTAATAATGGGGTTCTGGTACCAGCCACCAATTTTACGATCACTCGCCTCAACGCTCCGAGCGCTCCAAAACCGATTACTGTGTCTTCAGATGGAGTGACTTTCATTGGCGATCGCACCGATGGCAGTTTCAAATTCCAGATAGTAGGAGACTCTCTGGGCGGCGCTATTTTTGACGAACTGCGGTTCTCCACTAAAGCCTACGATAGCCCCACCGCTGCCTATGTCGCCACCTCCTTCAAAAACGATGGTTCCGACTACCTAGTGCGGAAAATTGAATATCAAGGGATTTCTAATATTGATACTACTGCTGTGCCTGCGACTTTCTTCTCTTACGGTTCGTCTCCTGATCCTATTATTGATGGTGGTTCTGGAGAGTTTACGATTAATCGGACTGGCAATACTTCGGTTTCGGCTTCGATCGACTATTTGATTGTTGCCCCTAGTGGTGATCAACCTGTGAACAACATAGACTACAACATTAGTCCAATTGCTGTGAATCCTTCGGGAGGCACGGTGAACTTTAATCCCGGTCAAACTAGCGTTAGTCTGACGATTAACAATCTTCCTGGTTTGGCTGGTGGGGTGGTGAATTTGGGCTTTGGCCCAGGTTCGATCAGCGCTCCGGCATCGACTGCAATTACTCTGCTTTAAAGCTGTTAGTAGGGCGAGTAATCCTTGCTCTACTAATATGTCCCGCAAGTAGTTAAATGCTTTGGTAGTGATGCACAGTAATGGTTTAATATTAAATCCACATAAATTACCGCGGTAAAAGTATGGAATATCCTAATTGTCAAAGCGATTTTTTTATTAAAAATGGAAAGACTTCTTAGGGGAAACAGCGATTTAAATGTAAAAATTGTAGTCGTCAGTTTATTGATAATTTAAGTTATTAATAGCGGTCGCTGATTGGTTTTCTGGTGCTTGGTTTGGGTTGCTGCACCCTTGGTTTCTCAAGACCAATTTGAGGAAGCCGAGAGGGCGGTGAGGGCGCAGTTAGATTGAAGTCGCAAATATATCCCTACCAACACTCTTGGCGATCGTCCCCCGTTGCCACAATTTCCTCACTCTCAGCCGCTCCCCTTCTCATCGTCCATGCCAAGCTTATCAGCAGCCTCACAATCCAATGAATGCAGCACGCGCTCCACAGCGCGGAATTGTGTACTTTTCGCTGTTAGATGTTTAAATGGTTAAACTTTCAAATATTTAAATGTTTACAGACTGTCGTCGGGATTGAACTGCTGGAGGTATTGAGCCACCGACTTCTCCACCAGCTCGCTCATTTCCTGACCTGATTGCGCTGCTGCGGATTTAAGTTGGCGGTGCAGAAGTTTGGGGAGGTAAACGGTAGTACGAACAAAGTTGGCGTATTTGCTTTTAGATAGCGTCACACTGGGTGAAAGGTCAGCTTCACCGGGCTTGAGTTTCTTGACCTTTAGTAAGTAGCTAGACAAAATTAATTACATAGTTTTCTCCACATTATTTAAAGATTTTTTCCACAGATGCAACAAAAGTTTCCTAACTTTTGTAAGCAGATCTATCAATCCATTCATACTTTATAAATCGCCATAAAGTTTCAATTAAATTTAATTTGCGAGAGTAAGAAGCCAACTCAAAAAGAGTAATATTACGTTGTTTCCACTCTTCAAGTTTGTAGACAATAGCATCACTGCTATGAATAGAAGCTTGATCTGTGACAATCACCGTTGGCTTATGTACTGTGGGGAAAAAAGCATCAATACAGGCAATAACCACATCAGAGTTAATACTTTGAGATGAAATATAAGTTTAAAGATGGTTATTTCGCTTCAGGATTCCTAGTACATTCATTCGCTAACTACGACTAGGAATTGTTAAATATTCTCCGATATCCTGCCAACCAGAGCAAACACAAGAAATCAAAAAAAATCCCGTTTCATCCAAGTAATACAAATCAATTTGACCCTCGTCATCCAATCGCTTTAATTCTTCTAATTGTGCTTTTTTATCTTGCTCTTCCTGGAATGGAGGCTTTCCTGCCACTCCTTTACGAAGGAGATGCCAACTCATCTTCAGATTTTTTAGTATTCTTTGAATTGTGTTTGTACTAGGACTTATGCCCCAGGCCTCTTGAACTTTTTTGCTAACCTTTTTTAATTGCCTTGGTTTATGAAATTGTAATTAACTCATAATTTTGCCTCGAAGATCATTCTACTATGTATTTGTGTAATTAATTCTGTCTAACTACTTAGTCTTACCACACTACAAAAAACTACATAGAAAATTAGTCGGCTCTAACTGTAGCATATTTTGGGTGAAAGTTAAGATGCGTTTACCCTGCGGTTTCAACAGCCGAGTCCCTAAGTTTATATTGCTTCTTCCATCTTCCATCTTCCTTCTTCCTTCTGTTCTATCACGCAAAGCGAGGCAAAATATGTGCTAGGGAAGACTGTTGAAGTGGAATTTCTATCGCAAATTCTGCTCCTTTGCCCGGTTCCGAAAAGCACTTCAATGCGCCGCCGTGTTGGTTGGCAACAATTTCATAGCTAATCGACAGTCCTAAACCCGTTCCTTGGCCGACAGGCTTAGTAGTAAAGAAAGGGTCAAACAACCGCTTGCGAACATCTTCTGTCATCCCCGGGCCGTTGTCAGAAATTTTAATTATTACCTTTTTTTTCTCAATTAACTCCGTGCGAATCCGAATCGTAGGAATCAGGCGGCTAGACTTAGAAAGTGAGGATTGAGTCGTTGTACAAGACTGCTTTTGGTCGCCTAAGTGGGAATTTTTAGGGGATTTTTTATCGACATTTCCGTATTTATTAGACTCAACCAGAGCGTAAATTGCATTAAGTAAAATATTCATAAATACCTGATTGAGCTGTCCGGGATAGCACTGCACCAGCGGCAATTCGCTGTATTCTTTGTGAATTTCGATCGCCTCCTGCCCCGCTTTCCCTTTAAGCTGGCTTTGCAACAGCATAATCGTGTTGTTGATACCCTCGTGAATGTTGACCTGCTTCATTTCAGCTTCGTCTAATCTGCAAAAATTCCGCAGCGACAAAACGATGTCGCGCACTCTTTCTGCACCTTGCTGCATAGAATTTAAGACTTTCGGCAAGTCTTCTAGCAAATAATCGAGTTCGATTTTTTCGGCTTCTGCTTCAATTGCTGCGATGGGTTCGGGACAGTGGTGTCGGTAGATGTCTAGCATCCGCATTAAACCTTGCGTGTACTCTTTAGCGTGGTGCAAATTGCTATAAATAAAGCCGATCGGATTGTTGATTTCGTGAGCTACTCCTGCTACTAACTGCCCCAAAGAAGACATTTTCTCTGTTTGAATTAGTTGAGTTTGAGTGCGCTGAAGTTCCAGCAGGGCAAGTTCGAGCTGTTGGGCTTGATGTCTCAATTGCGCTTGCGACTCGCGCATCGCCACGGTTGATAACTCGTGAATTTGCAACTGAGAAAGCAGCAGTTGGTGTACGTCTAAAAGTTTGTAAATTTCGGGTTCTACTTGTACTACAATTGGTTCGTGGATTAGTTCGGGCGATCGCTCCAAAGACTGCCGCACTGCCGTCATAATTGAGGTTTCGCGATCGAGAACTAACATATCAGTTTGAGTAAAGCGGTAGAGTATAAACAAAGGCTGTTGAGAAAATAACTCCAAACTGTAGGGGCGGCTCATGTGTTCAAAATAACGCCGCCGCGAAATCATCCCTATAAACTTTCCTTGCTGAGTGATGATGATGCCGGGAACTAAAGGGTTTGCTTGAAAAATTTTAGTAACTTCGTTCCCCGGACACTCAGATTCTAGGAGAAAGTCGTACAGGGTTAATTCCTGTAGAGTCGATCGCAAACCAAGCGGCGATTTTAGGGGACTCAACCCGTCAGTTTCATACACTGCTCCCTCCTTTGGTAATTGGCAGTTGCGGTTGGCTGCTGGAGTCTTGCCTACTATTTAGACAGCGTTTTTAACTCTTTTTATAGCTTAGTTATCAACTTCCCTCTGCTCCCTGGAATTCAGTTAATTCAGCAGGATTTTTTTGTCCTTAAATCATGCTGGTGTCCCCCGAAACGATATTGCAGGTTAGATTGATTTAACAGCAAATACCACTTTGAAACCTGACTATGTATTGAATTTTATATATCCAAAATTTTACTAATCCGAATATAACAGTCATAACTATTTTTAATGTTTGATGACATTAATCTGGTTCAGATGGATAGACATCTGCGACCTGTGGCAGTACATTTCGTATTACCCCTTGCGTAAAATTATATTACAATAAGACAAGAATAGCGACAAATCCGCAACAGATAGCCCGATTTTAAAATTCAGGCGAAACAGGTTTCCGGCAATTGCTAATAAATCTCAATTGTCAGTTTTTTTGCACAAATGCCGATCGCACTCAACCCAGGGATTGTATATTGTAGGTAGTCTCCGAGCCCGGGACAGCCGATGGCGAGCAATTTGTCAAGTTCGGCAGCTTATACTTTAGCTGCATCGACACTCCAAAGCTTCACCGAGGAAATTTTTCCCTGTCGATGCTAAAGTTGTGCGATCGCAACTAAAACTCACATTCCACACATCCGCTTGATGTGCCTTAAAAGTTTCCCGAAAAGTACCGTCCGGCCACCAACTTGATATTTAAATGCGATTGCTGGAAAATTGGAGACGGAGAATCAAGAGGAAGCACAATGAAATAATTGTATTTTACGCGACATTTATCCAACATCCACTTCACTTTGAGGAAGTTGGTTTGGTTGCGATAATATTTCGATCATTATTACTTCTCCTCCCCCTTGATTTTAGGCAATTCTCATTAGAAACTCTAAGATGTTGATTTGAGGAACCTTGGGGGGGCGGGTTTGATTGGGCGATCGCACTGAGCTAAATTGAAATGACATTTGAGGAAAGTAAACGACAGTTTCCATGTGGGGTTTCCCGAACGAGAGGTGGTAACTGTATACACGGCGGGACGATCGTACTTTCAGTACAATGTCAGTATTTCAACCTGTACACCTGTTGAGTCTGAGACTCAGAGAGTGTGAAAGTCGCTCTCATCCTTTCGTGGTCTGGATTAAAAGTTTTTCAAGGGTTAGGCGGTGCGAGGGCCAGAAGCAGACAGTTAACTAAACGGCACAGGGAGATAGGGACAGATGGGATAAGCCCACAAGCAACAGAGTGAGAGAATTTTCATTATCATACCTTCAGAAAATCATGACTGCAGCAGCAAGATCACCCAAAAGAATGATTGATTCAAAAAAGGTTGCGTGTTATATTTCAATATAATTCTATACAAAAATACTTTTACCTAAAAGGAAAACAAAAAATGGACACACCTACAGATCGCGCACAAGAACCAGTCGGGACAAGAGAGCTCGAATCAATACCTGTATCTGAAAAAGTTTCTTCCCAAAAAGTTGCTGAGGTTAATTTTGAAACGACTCCTTTAGAAACCCCTGCTTATACTCAGGAAAAAGTTAGCGTCGAGGAGGTAAAAATTAACGGCGACGACTTGGTTACTAAAGTTAAAGAATTGATTCACGAAGGAAATATCCGCCGCATCATTATCAAAAATGAAGAGGGACGGATCTTAGTAGAAGTTCCTCTGACGGTGGGAGTAGTCGGTGGAGTCATCGGTGCGACCTTGTTTCCAGTCATTGCAGCAGTAGGAGCGATAGGTGCATTAGTAGCTCACATGACCATCATCATTGAAAGAACAGAATAAAAAAATTCAGTTGTTAGTAAGGCTCCTGTCCGGTTAATATCCCGTAATAAAGCTTGTTGGTAGTGAGTACGACTATCCTCTCTTGATAGATGAGAAAAAACTTGTCTTTATTACTAAAAACTTAATTGTGGCTATCTAACCGGACTTAAACACATTTCAAGCACAAACGGGCTTTATAAATATAGCACTCCTAAATGAGTCGTAATTTTTTACGACTCATTTAGGAGTGCTATGATGCTTGCACAGCAAGCATTATAAATAACTCATTTAGCCGACATTCTTTGTTGAAGTCCGCCTAATCCTATGCCTTTGGGGACTTGGGAATCACTCTGGGGGTAGAGCCTGGTTAATACCTTAACCAGTTAGATTGGATACAAATGAAGGAAAAACCAAAAGTTCTCTAAACTCCCTAAGCCGAAAGCTGTTAAGCATTTAAACTCATGAGCAAAACACCCAACGCTTACACCTGAATCTTGACAGTAAATCGAAATAAGCGATTTAAATGCTCAACAGCTTAGCTCAAGTTTTCAAACCAGAGCATCTCCTACAGACAAATATTTTTTGAATAGTGGTGGCGAAGATAATTATGAAACCTAACGAAGAAAATAGCTCTAGCCGTGAAATTCATCAAGAAGTTCACACTGATGCAACTAACGGTCATGTCAGTACAACGCGAACTACTACAAGTGTTCCGAGTACAACGGGGAAGGCTTCTAAAGAAGCAGCTCATCACCAAGGTTATGTACAGGGTGAAATGGCGGAAAACCACCGCCAACTGGGAGTCCAAGAAGTCCGCGACAACCAGAATGCTGGTCGCGGGTTACTGTTAGGGATTCTTCTTGCTTCTTTGACAGGCTTAGTTCTGGGCAGTGTATATTACTTCAATCGGGGTGAGGAGGCTCCTACTCCTACTGCTGCTCCTGTGATTGTTGTACCGAAAGCGAATCAGCCTTCAGCAACACCAGCTCCGACTCGGACTATAGAGAGAGAAAAAACGATCATTCAAAAGATTGTTCCGGTTCCGGTTCAACCATCTCCTGTTCAAAAGGCAAATCCCGCTCCTCAACCAAGTCCAGCTCAACAGGCAAATCCCGCTCCTCAAGCAAGTCCGGCTCCCAATATCAATATTACAATTCCAAATTCACAGCAGCAAGATGCACCCGCTCAGGAAGCAGCGCCGTCTCCATCTTCGCCGTCAAATAATACCAATACTACGGTTCCGACTCCGCAGAATGAGCCAGATTCCACTCCATCAACTCCAGCACCTGAGAGTTCAGCTACTCCATCTCCAACTCAAGATGAGGGCGCTCCTGGAGCAGGTACCAGCGGCGAAACTAATACCGAAAGCCGGAGCGATTCTAATCCTACGGATACCGCTGTACCTGAGAGCAGCTCCGGCGCAGAGGGTGCGACTGGTTCACCACAATAGAAGTTGGATGTCGAATTAGTCCGCCAAAGGTTCAAACCCCAGACTCATAGCTAAAGTCCTTTAAAGCTGATATCTGGCACCATTCTCAAGAACAGGCTAATTGAAAATGGTGCAACATCTGAGTTAAAGAGGACTTTTTGTATGGTTTAAACTGAAATCTTGCACCATTTTCAATTAGCCTGCTATAGGCGGGATCTCCTGCCCAACCCCTACTCCCCAAAAGAAAACTAATTCTTTGTGGAACAGGCCCCAGATCCCGTTATTGAGAATGGTGCAACATCTCAGACTAACCGGACATTGTGGCTGAACTCAAGAAACCGGGTTTGTGCGATGGAAAACGTTTTAAGATTGTGCCAACCTATCCTAAGAAACAGTTTGGTGAACTAATTTAACTTTCCCTAAAGCCGTCTTCCTGCTGTCAAAGAGTTTCATCACGCCGGAGGAGATGGTCTCGATGACATCGGGAGCGCAGTAAGAGAGAAACTCTTCCGAGGAAGTAGGCTCTGCAAAAAACTCTTGAGCTTTCTTCAAAAAGTTTTCTGTTTCAGCAAAGCCGATAGATTTGATAATAAACGTAGAAACTGGGGAGTTTTTAATATCATAGCGCGATTCTTGATTGCGTCCTATTTCTAGCAGGTCTAACACTTCTCTTTGCAACTGACTGTCTAAGGGGTAGGCGCTCTGTCTGTTGGGCAAGTAATCTTCCAAAACCGAGGTTTTAAATCCTGGTGTGCGTAATTCTCCCATCATAGTTGAAAGCGGAATATCGCGCCCCAAACGATAGGAAAGAGCTTCTAAAATGGCGATGGTAATTAGCTTGACCCCCAGATAAAGTTTAGCAACTTCGATATTTTTGCGAGTTCGGGCAATCAGGTTAGCGTAGGTTTCATCGTCCGGCTCTTGCCTAAACTGCTGGAAAACCAGTTCTGGTTTGAGGAAGTTCAAAAATCCTTCCATTTTTTGCAGAGACCTGCGATATCCGGCAACAGTATAGGAATTAACATTGGTCAACTCGTGGTTGGTTTCGGGCATCAAATTCCAGGTATTGTCTAAGAAATTAGAGGAATTTCGAGAGGCAAAATTCTCGACATCTCTATTTGCTAACCTGACAGCACGCTTGACAATTTCTACGGTTTTGCCATTGCTCCATCCAAAGTTAAAGTCGCGATTTATACTTACCAAACGCTCGTGCAAAAGTTCGATCGCGCTCAAACCACTGGGCGAAACCGGGCGGAAAGGAATAGTAGCCTCAATGCAAGCTGTTATCTCAGCGATCGTACTAGCTGGCAAAAAAGGCTCCAAACATTTGGCAGCAATAACGGCACTCAAAAATTCGTTTTGGCCGGCAAACGGAGAGAGAGTCTTGCCGGGAATAAACCCAAAGACTGAGGCCACTAGGTGATACATGGCATCGTCGGGCAGTTCGGTTTCATCTCTAATAACTAACTGCGATCGCACCTCTTTGACAAAAGGACAAAGGGCGCTGCTAATATTGAAACTAACGCCCTGATCGACTTGCACGTACACGAGGTCGTGAAACAGCGCAGCCAGCACCTCGATCGGATCGACTGACCCCCCGACCTCAAAAATGTGTTCCGACGTGTGAAAGTAGCGCCAAGGCCCTCTCATCGTTTGAATGATTAGCTCAGCTATCTGCTCCAGCTTTGGAATGTCTACTCGACCTCCCAATTGCTCGATCGAGCTTACCAAGCAATCCAAGCACCGTTTTTGTTCTGCCAAAAGCTCCATTTACACACCTCCAGTGCATTCCCTGATTGTCTTGCGCTTGATTGCATGGTATCAAAACGCGCTGCGATCGTGCCATGATTCGTCACTCAAAAATCTTAAATTTTAGGGTGATACAGGGAGAGGGGGCCAGGGAAAGAGGAAGAGGGAGGAAGAGCGAGGGAGAGCGAGGGAGAGCGAGAGGGGGAAATTAAATATTAAAAATTCTACCGTTGTGAAGATTGGCGCAACTTGGGTGATCGGTATCATAAATTACAGTAAAAATGACAAAAAGTGGGTAAAAAATTGATTAATGTTTGATGAAATTATGAGGGATTTTTGACAAAAGCTGTGGGTGGGTGGCATTGACACCAGCTTCAAGCTGCGGCGGTATAGATACTGCGTGTGGCCTCAGAATAAGATTCGTAGACGTGCTGATAAAACTCTTGATATTTGCGCTAATACACTTCTGTTGATTAGCTTTCGGGCATTTGGTCTAAAGCTTCCTCGATCACCACTTTAACTGCTGCCTTGGTTTGCTGTCGCCTCCCCCAATATAACACTAACAGAACTTACGCAACTGTCACAAGTGATCCTGGCACCATGCAGCACACAATCAGACAATAAATATAGGAACATCGGGGCGTTTCACTGGCTCAATTAAATAATTGGACAACAATCGAGCTTAAATACCCCCTTAACCCCTTAGTCCCTCTCTGCTGGGACTTCGTAGGTTTAGAAATGATTTAAATCGCCGAATCAACTGTTAGATCCCTAACTTGTTTAAGAAGTCGGGGATCGATGTATTGTGTCTTTTGAGCGGTTGCTGACTTACTGCATCCGATCGATCGTCCGATACTGCACCGCCTCTCCCACATGATTCGTTTTCAAGCTTTCATCCCCCGACAAATCAGCAATAGTTCTAGCAACCTTCAAAATGCGATCGCTCGCCCTCGCCGAAAGCCCCAACTTCCGAATCGCCATCTCCAATAAATTCCGAGAAGCATCATCCAACTGACACCATTTGTTAATGTGACTGCTTTGCATTTCCGCATTACAGCGCAAACTAGATTCCGACTGAAAACGGCGAGTTGCGATCTCTCGCGCCCGCTGCACCCTCACCCGCACCGGTTCCGACTCCTCCCCCGTCGGCTGTCGCGTAATTTCCTCGGGTTTCAAACGATTAACTGCCACTTGTAAATCGATCCGATCCATCAAGGGTCCCGAAAGTTTTGCCCAATATTGCTCCCTCTTTTGCGGCGAACAAGTACACTGTTGAATCGAATCGCCGTAATAACCGCAAGCGCAAGGATTCGTGCTTGCCACTAATGTAAATTGAGCCGGAAACATCACCGATTGTCTAGTTCTAGAAATCGTCACATAACCATCTTCCAGCGGTTGTCGCAAAAACTCCAAAACATCTCTTTTAAACTCAGTTAATTCATCCAAAAAAAGTATGCCGCGATGTGCTAAAGAAATTTCACCCGGACGCGGAAAACTGCCGCCACCTACCAAAGAAGGACCGGATGCCGAATGGTGAGGACTGCGAAAAGGTCGATCGCCCACCAAGCTTCCCTTATCCTTCAACAACCCCGCCACCGAATGAATCTGAGTTACATCCAAAGCTTCATCAAAAGTCAAAACAAGAGCCATCAAAACATATTCTACAAAGTAAACAACAAATGCTTGACATTGGAATCTGTACATTGTAGAATTACAAACATTAGCTTTTCCATAATGTATATAACGTATACAACGACGTGAAAGTTCAAAGGATTCGCATCCCCAATAGCGACAAAGCAAGTTGGACTGTATTGGACGACAACTACTCAGCCGTTCGCCCCATAGAGCAGTTTATTAGCTACTTAGAAAGTATTGAGCGAAGTCCCAATACCATCAAGTCCTACGCCTATCACCTCAAACTTTATTGGGAATATCTCAGAGATGACAATAAAGATTGGACGCAAATTGGGCTATCGGACTTAGCGAATTTCGTTGCTTGGCTAAGAAACCCCCAACCCAAAGTTGCCCACATTCTTCAGCAGGAAGCAAAGCGCACAGAGGCAACTGTGAACGCAATTATCACATCAGTCTCTATGTTTTACGACTACCAAGAACGCCTGGGAGTGGTAGAAGATATTCCACTTTACAAAACTCAAGTGCAATCCGGCAGGCGCTACAAAAGCTTTCTTCATCATATAAACAAAAGTAAGCCCGTCAGAACTAAACTAATTAAACTTAAAGAACCAAAGCGAATTGTCAAAACTTTAACCCAAGAACAAATCAAACAACTAATAAACGCCTGCGATCGGATTAGGGACAAATTTTTAATCGCCCTACTTTATGAAAGTGGAATGAGAATTGGTCAAGCATTAGGACTTAGACACGAAGACATCCAGTCGTGGGATAATTTAATTCGCATTGTTCCCCGGCAAGATAATAGTAACGGTGCTAGAGCTAAAACCAGAAACACCTATACCATTGACATCTCGAAAGAGCTGATGGGATTGTACACCGAGTACCTGCTCAAAGAGTTTGAAGAAATTGAAAGCGATTACGTCTTCGTTAATTTATGGGATGGAGTAATCGGACAACCCCTGAAATATGGAGCAGTATCAGACTTGTTTCGTCGGTTAAGTAAAAAAACTGGCATTGAGGCTCATCCCCATTTATTGAGACATACTCACGCTACAGAATTAATTCGTGATGGATGGGATGCCGCTCACGTACAGAAACGCTTGGGACACGCCCAAGTTCAAACCGTTCTCGATACTTATACTCATCTAACCGATGACGACATGAAGAAAGCTTACCAAGATTATCTTGACAAACGGGGAAAATAAAATTATGAAAGCAGTGCCATCTCAATCAGCTAAATCTAAACAAAAAGAATTAGCTTCTCAAGTAGTCGGTTATTGGGCAAAGGATAAGTGGAAAATTGGCGAATCCCCCATCCAAGATGGATGCACAGCTTATTCTCCCAACAAACTTGTTACCTTTACCTGTAATTCTACTAATTTAAACACCGAACTCAAATACGCTTGCTGGCAAAAGCTAGAAAAGCGCCAATGGTCTACTAGAACATTATGGTCTAAATGCAAAATAATGAAGGATATTGCTTCTTGGCTAAACACAATGACAGCAAACATTACTTCCTTGCTGGAGAGAGATTTAACAAATTGGGAAACGTCTTTCCGGTCTTACTTAATTCAAACCGAAAATTGGCAAGCTTATACAATGCAGCAACTAGATAAAGACCAGAAGCTGCGAGAATATACTAACCAAGGAGGTCAGATAAACACCCTGCGTCAAATATATAAAACCCTTCAAGAGGCGCATGACGATCGCAATGAGTATGAAAAAGATATTTGGGATGCCAGAAAGTTAGGCGGTTTAATCAACCCTTCCAAGAGTAATTACAAATTAACCTTTTTCAGGATAACTCAGCCTTGGCTAAGACAAGCCGCCAAGCAATACATTAAATATAGCTTGTCAATTTACTCGGTTGGAGAATGCCAACAGAGAATAGGCGCTTTAAACAATTTTTCTATTTTTTTGCAATTTTTTCATCCTCGCCTCAAACCTGTTGATATTGATAGAACCATAGTTCTCGAATATATAACTCAACTACCAGAAACAGGACTAAAAGATTCAACCAGGCACAGGCAAATAGGATGTTTGAGAGCTTTCTTAGAATTGTGCGCCAGAGAAAGGTGGGCGGAGGTTCCTGACAAAAGACTGATTTATAACGAGGATTTTCCAAGAATGGGTCAAGCGCAGCCTCGGTTTATCCCAGAAGATGTGCTAGCCCAACTAAATCAACACCTAGATAAGTTACCGCCTCACATCATGCGAATGAATATTGTTTTGCAAGAGTGCGGTATGCGAATTAGCGAACTTTGCTGTTTGAAATTTAATTGCTTAAGCCAAGACGTTCATGGTGATTGGTTTCTCCAGTATTACCAATACAAAATGAAAAAGGAACACACTATCCCAATTTCGCGAGAGATAGTCGCCACTATTCAAGAACAGCAAAAATTTGCTAGAGAAGAACGGGGACAAGATTTTCCCTACCTATTCTTTTCTCTAGGAAGTCCCAACAAAAATAGACCAATCCAACAAGATCATTTCACTGACGCACTGAACAAGCTGGCATACGAACAAGAGATTCGCGATAATGCAGGCCAATTATGGCGCTTCCAATCGCATCAATTCCGTCATACAGTTGGCACGCGCATGATTAACATGGGTGTTCCACAGCATATTATTCAGCGGTATTTGGGTCACGAATCACCGGAGATGACGGTTCGCTATGCCCACATCCACGACCAAACGCTAAAGGAAGAGTTCGCCAAGTTCAAGAACAAGATTGTGGACGTAACAGGCAAAGTAATTGCGACGGAGGATTCGATAACTCAAAATACCGACCTGCAATGGTTTAAGAAAAATATTTTAGCCCAAGCCTTGCCTAACGGTTCCTGCGCCCTGCCAATGGTTGCCGGCCATTGCCCTCATGCCAATGCCTGCTTAACCTGCACCCACTTTCGCACGACAGGCGAATTCTTAGCCGAACACAAGAAGCAAGTAGAACACACCCAAAAAATTATCGAAACTGCAAAAGTCAATGGCTGGCAGCGCCAAGTAGAAATGAACGAAAAAGTCAAAGAGAATCTACAGCAGATCATCGCTTCTTTGGAGGATGCTAATGAAACACCAGCGTAACGTTGATGGATTGCGTCAGAACGCACAGAAGAAAAGGGAAGAGGCGATCGCTCGCACCCAGCAAGCGATCGAACAGCTTAGACGGGAGAAACGTCCGATCAACTTTAAGGTAGTGGCCGAAACAGCCGATGTTTCGACTGCCTGGTTGTACAAAGAACCCGATATCAAAGCTCAGATCGAATATTTAAGAGACGCGGGAACTAGGAAACAAAAATCAGTCCCTCCTCAACAGAAAGCTTCGGATGCCTCTAAAGACGCCAAGTATCAAGCCTTGAAGCAAAGACTGCAAAAGGTAGAAGGAGAAAACAAAGGGCTCAGAGAACATCTAGAAGTAGTTCACGGTCAAATGCGCGTTCTCTCACAAGAGAACGAATCTCTGCACAGAGAGATCGAACGATTAACCAAGCTGCTGGAAGAACCCAAAGATCCGAATCTGTCGTCCGCTTCCTTGTCTATGGCAGAACCCATCACGTCTGTGACCAAAATCACGGACTTAAAAGATCGCAAAGGTCGGAGTATTAGTGAGAAGATTCTAGTCGAGCTGAAATCTCTTGATATCTCGCTCAACCCTACATTGATCAAAAAAATTAAATCGGCTGACTCGGAAAGTACAGTTTTAGACGCGATCGAAGCTTTCAAAGAGGCTAGGCAGAAAAGTGAGATTCCCAATCCCTGTGGCTGGCTGGTAAGAGCGATCGATGAAAAGTGGAAACCCAATAAAACAGGTCAAGAGTCATCAGCACAGGATACTCATCGCAAACCTGAAATTTTTACAGTACAACCTACCAAGCAAGAAGATTTTGTAGATAGCGAGCGGTTAAAGCTGTTGAAACAATACATTAAAAAGCCCCAAAAGTGAGATTAATCCTACCCAAATTACTTAACTATGACTTTAATCGATGATATAACGCCACCCATGAATTTAGAAGCTGAAGAAGCTATTCTGGGTGGCCTTTTGTTAGACCCAAATGCAATGGTTCGAGTAGTAGGGGTTCTTTCCCCCGAAATGTTTTACATGAATATTCATGAAATCATCTATCAAGCAATACTGCATCTGTACAGTCGAAATCAGTCCACAGATTTAATGACTGTTACCACTTGGCTATCCGATCGCAAGCAATTAGAGAAGGTAGGCGGTGAGTCAAAACTAGCACAGTTGGTAGACCGTACCGTTTCTGCGGTCAATATTGACCAGTATGCTACCTTAGTAGAAGAAAAATACCTGCGACGCAAGTTGATACAGAGCGGACGTGAAGTAATTGAGCTAGGGTACGATACGGCGACGGATTTATCTATAGTCCAAGACAAGGCAGAAGAGAAAATTTTTAATGCTACCAAACAAAAGTCAGGGAAATTTGAGCCAAAGCCAATATCTGAATGTTTAATAAACGCTTTTAATAAATTAGAGCAGGGAGAAATTCCGGGATTTTCTACTGGCTTGAGCGACCTATAGCAATCCTAAATGATTTTCTATATTTATAAACAATCCTAAATAATTTTCTGTGTGTAAGTATATTGACGTAT
>NZ_JAUBQX010000127.1:0-1019 GCF_036701505.1 Microcoleus sp. Pol11C2 | reverse complement strand
TACAGCAAATTCCATGTAAATGTGGTACACTATATTCAGTACATCAGCAGAAAAAATGAAAGCTTATTCGCTCGAGTTTCGTAAAAAAATAATTAAAGCCTATGAACAAGGTGATACGTCAATCAGGAAAGTAGCCCAACGTTTTGATGTGAGTAAAGCCTTTGTTCAAAAAATCTTAAAACAAAAACAAACGACTGGTCACGTTCAACCAAAAAAACAGGGTGGAAGCCTTAAAACTGTGTTGCACTCGTCCACAGATAAATTAATCCAGATGGTAGAAAAATATCCTGATAGTACCTTATTAGAATATTGTGAATATTGGCTAGATAGCTACCAACAATCTGTCAGTCCTAGTATGATGTGTCGCGAATTAATCAAACAAAATCTGACGCGAAAAAAAAGACAATACGGAGTAGTCAATCTGCCACCGACCGAGTGCAACTTTTGAGGTGTGAATATTGGGACAAAGTGAAAAATATCGACCCTGACAACCTCGTTTTTTTGGATGAAATGGGTGTTCTATTGGGGTTAACACGAACCCATGCACGTTCAAAATGTGGTAGTAGAGTCTATGATTTAAAACCATTTTATCGGGGTGCAAAAGTTACAGTTATTGGAGCAATCAGCTTAAAAAAAGTAGTAGGATTAATGACGCTCAACGGGTCGATGGATAGTCAGGCATTTGCAGTTTTTGTTGAACAGTGCTTAGTGCCAAACTTATGGGAGGGTGCAGTCGTTGTTATGGATAATCTACCAGCCCATAAGTTGGCGGTGATTGAACCACTGATTCAAGCCGCGGGTGCAAGTGTTCTGAATTTATCGCCCTATTCTCCTGACTTTAATCCAATCGAATTATGGTGGTCACAACTCAAAGCTTTTTTACGTAAGTTTTCGCCCACTACTACCAAGATGGTTGATGTTTTACTAGCTACGGCGCTTGATTTGGTTAATATTAAGCACTTTAAAAACTGGTTTACAAGCTGCTGCTACTGTACTTCATAAACCTGGAATCCGCTGTA